>NZ_CBAUBA010000014.1:0-60951 GCF_964796385.1 Aquirufa sp.
TTCTCATCACGGAGAAATCAACACCAATGTTGGCCGTAGAGTTAATCTCCCAAGTTAAACGAGGATTACCCGCAACCGTTGGTGACCATGCTCCAATACCTGCGTATGAAGTTCTTCCAAATTGTGGAATTGGATATAAATCAGCACCATTATTACCCGTCGTACCATAACTTGCTCTAAACTTAAGGTTGTCGATAAATGTAATGTTGCGAATAAATGCTTCTTCACTCGCTAACCAAACAAGACCCACAGATCCAAAGTTTGCCCATTTATTGTTCAAACCGAAACGTGAAGATCCATCACGTCTAGCAACAACGTTTACGTAATACTTACCGTCATATCCATAATTAGCTGTTGCGAATAAGGACATCAATCCATATTGACTTCCATTACCTGCTACGGCTGGTATGTAATTTGGTGTAGTTGCTGATCCTGGCGTGATACCAGCTTCATTGGTAAAGCCATTCGTAAATCCATAACCTGTAAAACCAAATGATCTGAAGTCATTCTTAATCAATTCACCAAATACTCCAGCACTTACTTCATGCTTTCCAAAAGTTGCATTGTAGTTTAATGAGGTCGTTCCTGTGTAACGGAAATTTCTGTTCATTGATCTTGTCAAGATACCCTGACGCGCAATACCACCAGAAACCTTCGGATCTACGAAGTCGGCATTTTCATTTTGCGTATAATCTACACCCCAATTTGTACGTAGGAACAAACCTTTAACAGCAGGAATGTGATACTCTAAGTAAGAAGTAGCCACACCTTTAATCTGTTTGTTGTAGTTATAATTTAAAAATAACTCCATCGCACCGTTCGGCTGACCTGAGTAAAATTGACCCGTATTTGGACCACCTGATTCATTAAAACTTCCATCAGCAATCTTTGCTACTTCGTACGGATTAGTCCAACGAATCGCATTCAAAGGTGAACTTAAGAAGGTGTTAGCTTCCGACGTATTGTTTCTGTTTGAAAAACCACCTTGAAGTCCTAAACCAAATTTAAAATTCTTAACCGTATTGTCAACGTTCGCTCTGGCTGTGTAGCGCTTCAGACCAGTTGTATTAACGATACCTTGCTGATCAAGATATGCTAAAGACGCATAAAACTTACTTGCTTCCGTTCCACCGTTTGCAGAAATTTGATGTTGTTCTGTTCTAGCAGTACGGAATAATTCGTCGCGCCAACTAACATTAATTTTTCTCAATGAATCACTCTCCGCTTTTGTCCATCCATATGGATTACCTCGTTGAAGCTCATATTTAATCTTCTCTTCGCTGTTCATAACAATTAGACGATCTTCAGGCATGGTACTTTGTCCTATTTGATAGTCGTAATTCATTTGAACTTGACCAGCTTTACCTCGTTTAGAAGTAATGACAAATACGCCATTAGCTCCTCTAGAACCATAAATACCAGTAGAAACCGCATCCTTTAAAACTTCGATACCGTCAAAATCACCTTGGTTCATTGTTTGAAAATCTGCCGCTGAAATTTCAACTCCATCTAAAATAAACAATGGCGTGTTAATACCATTGATGGAACCGTTTCCACGAATACGCACAACAGCTTGTTGGCCCGGCTGACCACCATTCGCCATAACAGAAACACCTGTAGCGGCACCCTGTAAAGCTTGGTCAAATGAACCAAATGTCTGCTTGGCTACTTCCTTTGATGAAATATTTGCAGTAGCACCTGCAAAAGATCTCTTCTGTACAGAACTGTAACCCGTTACAACCACCTCAGATAGCTGACGTGAATCCGTTGCTAACACGACGTTAATAACCGATTGGTTACCCACATTGATTGATTGGGAATTAAATCCTACAAAAGAGAAAACCAATGTAGTAGAATTGGGCACTGAAACGGAGTAAACTCCTTCAGCATTCGTTTGCGTTCCTTTGGCTGTTCCTTTAATCGAAACTGAAACACCTGGTAAACCTGAGCCATCTTCGGCCGAAGTTACCTTTCCCGTTATCTTTCTTTCCTGAGCAATTAAGCTGGTTAGGGTAAAGAAAGCCAACAGGAAAGTCATGAGTAAATTTTTTTTCATGTACTTTTTTTTTGTTAGGGGTGAAAATTTGTTGATAACTTAATATATTAATTCCGAAAATTAGGGAATTATTAATAAACCGACAAATTACGGCCAAATTATTGATGGCATAAATGTCGTTTAACAAAATATTCTAGTGTAACACGGGAAAAATAGAATTGTTTAATTGGCCTGTACAAAAACCAAAAAACTAGTTAAGATTCAACTATTTAGGTAGATCAGACGATTTGATTTAACACGAGTACGCCCAAAAGCCCCGCAATCGAAACAATCGTTTCCATCAAAGACCACGAACGTATCGTTTCTTTGACAGATAAATTAAAATACTCCTTAAACATCCAGAAGCCCGTATCATTTACATGCGAAAACATCAAACTTCCGGCACCTATACTTAAGACCATCAAATTCGGATTGACATCTCCCGAAGCGACCAAAGGCAATATCATCCCCGCCGCCGTCAAGCCTGCGATGGTCGCCGAACCAATACATACACGTATGATCGCAGCCATCAACCAGCCTAATACTAAAGGAGGAATCGGTAAACTACCCAAATAGCCTGCAATTTCTTTGCTGACTCCGGACACCAACAAAACCTCTTTAAAAGTTCCCGCACCCGCAATAATCAATAAGATCATGCCCACATCCTTCACGGCTTCCGTGTAAATCCCCATCACATGTTCCATCGATTTTCCCAAACGTAAGCCTAAAGTCCACGTGGCGAAGCAAATGGCCACCAACATCACCATCGCTGGATCAGCAATTAAATGTAAAAAAGGGCTGAAAGCTGAGTCTTGGCCCAACTGCACATCCAAGGCGGTTGTAACTACCAATAAAAATACGGGAAGCAAAGCCGTTAAAAAGCTTGATGCTTTGCTTGGTAATTCATCCGCGGCAACTTCCTGGACAGCAAAGGTCTTCAAGGGTTTTGGTTTTATATGACCAAGCGTTTTGGCAAAAATAGGTCCAGCCAAGATAATCGCCGGAATGGAAACAATGATACCATAAATCAACGTCGTCCCCATATTCGCATGAAACTGCGCGACCAAAGCCGCTGGAGATGGATGCGGCGGTAAATATCCGTGCGCCACGGACAGCGAAGCCATCATAGGCACGCCCGCTAGTAGAGGATTTAAGTTGAACCGCTGAACCAAAGCAAAAATCAATGGAATCATCAGCACAAAACCCACATTATAAAACAATGGTATCCCAATGATAAAGCCCGTAAACATCAAACCCCAGGATATATTCTTTTCACCAAACAACTGAATCAGCGTCGCGGCGATTTGTTGGGCCGCACCACTACTCGCCACCAACTTCCCTAACATCGCCCCCAATACAATAATAGTCACCAAGGACCCCAGCGTATCACCTAAACCTTTTTGCATGGATTTGGCTAAGTCGACCAAAGGCAATCCGAGCAGTACGCCCGCGCAGAGACTCACCAGCAAAAATGCGATGAATGAATTAACTTTTAGATAAGTAATGAGGAAGACCAACAGGCCTATGCAGAGAATAACGATTGCAATGGACATAGTTTTTAAATAGGTTTTGCACCAAAGTACAAAATATTCCTTTATAACAAAAAAAGACGTCAGACGTTAGACGTTAGACGTCAGACGCAAAAGGTAGACGTTAGACGTTAGACGCAAAAGCTAGACGTTAGACGTTGGAATAAATTGTAGAGACGCGATACCTCGCATCTTACAAAACAATAGACGCGAGGTATCGCGTCTCTACAGTAATCGGCGCGCAAAGCGCCTCAAACTTTGGCAATCCTGAAAGGTTTGCCAAAGAAAAAAACAAGAATCAATGTCTAACGTCTAGATTTCGCGTCTAGATTTAAAACTCCCCGTACGTCTCTTCCAAATACTGCTTCATGACCAAAATATCTTCCTTCGAAGTTAAATCGGGCACATTTTCAGCCAATGGAATGGTGTAAAAACCACGACCTTCTCCCTCTCCAAACATGACCACCGAGGTAGGCAATTCCTTTTCATTACGAACTGCATGGAACGGAGTCTTCGCCAAATACGGTAGGAACGTGGATGCTTCGAAAACAAATACGTTCATACTCACGCCTAAACGACCAATCTTCGCCATTAACTCCGCTGCCTGCTCGGCCGTAGGCTTTTCAATAATCTCCAATAAATACCCATCCGCATCCGTGCGAATCAACGCAAACGCAGAAATACGCTCAGCAGGATATAACAAACTATCGCGGTGATACGAGATCAATGCATTCGGTTCCGGAGATGCCCAAAGCGTTTTCAACGCGTTAACACTATATAGGTTGTCGGAATTACATACAATCACGCGTCCTGTTTGCCAATCCACATGTTGCATCAATGCTTGATAAACCGCATCCGCTGTTCCGGCTGGCTTCTTGCGATCCGCAGGGATTTGTTGGCGTGCGAAAACGATTTGCATGCCCCAACAAGCATCTTTGGCCATCAACCCTTCACAATATTCCTGCGAAACCGTATCCGTTGGGTGCAACAATAACATAACTTCCTCAATCCCTGCCAAATGCGCATTGTATAATTGATAGTCAATTAAGGTCTTCCCATTTTTACCCACTTGAATCATACCCTTCGTCACCGAGTTTGCCTGCGCAACTAAGTTGGGATCCAAATCACTTGCTCCTTCAGCCATCGCCTTCTTCATGCGCGAAGCCATACCGCCCGCCAAAATCAATAATCTCTTTTTCATATCTTAATAAAATAAACTTGCTTTCTCTTCTTGCGTACCTACATCGACGCGAATAATGTACCCTTTTCCCCCTGCCTCATTGATTGCTTGCACCACCGCTTCCGGATTTTGCGGCGCATAGGCAAACATGCAACCGCCACCACCTGAACCATTAATCTTGGCTCCCAAAGCTCCTGCACCCAACGCTGCCTCGATCATCCGATCGATTTTTGGCGTCGAAATGCGCTTATGTTCACGCAAATTGACTTGATGTTGGTTTAACAAATCCCCCAAACGCGCATCCTCCCAAGGAGTCTCGCCATCAAACATGGCTTTGGCAGCTAATAAAATATCGCGATCCGAAATGTTTGCGGATAATAAAACCCATTCGTCTTCTGTGAGTAATTTTTTGTATGCCATACAGGCATTTAAATCTGTGGTTGCCAAATCAAATGTAGGATCCACTTGTTTGATTTTTTCAATGCCACCCAAAGTCCCAAATTTGACATGGGCTAAAATACCGAGCGTATCTTTGGCCTCACCGGAATCTCCTAAAACAAACGTACCTAGATCACGAGCGTAAGTTTTGATGGAGATTTCAGGTTGGCTTGCTAAGTAAATAACATTGCCAACCGCCGTAGCGTATTGATCCATCATGCCACCAGGTTCCGTAAATTCCAGGACCTCCGCTTCGTAGGTGATTTCGCCCACTTCCTTTTGGGAATAGCCTAGCTTATACATTTCATTAAGTAACTGTACCCAAGAAACAAGCAGCGCTGAGGAGCTCGAAGTACCCGAATTAATTGGAATATTACCACGAACCTCTAGTTCTAATCCTTTGTCGATGACATGACCGCGGCGCTGCAATACATTACAAACACTTTTGAAATAATCACGCCCTTGCGTATATGCCAAAGGGTAATCTAGGACAAATTCATCGCTTTTATTTATGTCCGGCATTTCGAAATGGACAATTTGATCGGGGCGAAAAGCACCTTTTATTTGAATTCGCTTTGAAATTGCTGCTGCAATAACGGGAAGACCTAAATAGTCTTGATGTTCACCAAACAAACAAATCCTCCCCGGAGTAGATACAATCATATAATTTGATAATGAACAAAAGTACAAAATTGATTTTAAAAAAATAGTTACATTTGGGCTGACCAATTTAAACCAATGATCTCAAACCGCTTTCCTGCTGTTGATTATTTTCGGGGATTTATCCTATTTTTATTGGCAGCCGAAACTACCGGCCTATACGAGCACTTAGAAACGCTCTTCCCACATTCATTTATCTTAAAACAATTTTTCCATGCTGAATGGCAAGGATTGCATTTTTGGGATTTGATCCAACCGGGATTTATGTTAATCGCTGGATCTGCCCTTTATTTTTCAACCTATAAAAGATTAGATCAAGGCGCGACCTATGCAACTTTGTGGCCGCATGTAATCAAAAGGTCTATTTTTCTATTCCTGGCTGGTACGGGTTTACATTGCATGTATCGGGGTGAAATGGTGCTGGAATTGTGGAATGTGTTGACCCAGCTATCCTTCACAACATTGATTACGTTCTTCCTACTACGCTTTTCGATTCCCTTGCAAATTGCAGCTTCCGTTTTATTTTTGTTGATTTCACATTCACTTTATGTATTTAGTTCGATTCCTGGATTTGACCAACCATACACACCGGATCATAATTTTGGTTCATACATTGACCTGTTGGTGATGGGCAAATTAAGCAATGGCCATTGGATCGCGATGAACTTTTTACCTACGGCGGCACATACCATTTGGGGCGCTTTGATAGGCCGAATTATTCATCGGACTAGTCCTCCGCAATTAGTTTTTCGCACGTTTTTAGGACTAGGGGTCTTGGGGATTATAGCTGGATACGGACTTGATATGGCTGGAATTCCGATCATCAAACGAACAGCAACTTTATCCTTCACGCTCGCTTCGGCCGGTTGGGTTACTCTGTTAATGGCCTTATTCTACAAAAACTGGTCAACTGAAAAACCAATTATTCCCCTACCCAAGTACCTGAATTCGATTGGCAATAACTCCTTATTGATCTACCTTTTCTTCGAAACAATCGTTCCTCAATGGTTAAACAAAAAGATGCACATATTCGTGGGAGGATTTGCAGATTTGGTTTCCATGCCGGAAGCCTGGGGCGATGTACTTAATTCCATCGTGGTGCTGATGATTATAGTCAAATTAGCTACGTGGCTTGATGCTAGGAAGATTTATTTCAAATTATAATTAGACTTCAGACGCTAGACGTTAGACGCTAGAATAGACGTCAGACGCTAGAATAGACGTCAGACCCTAGACGTCAGACGCTAGAATAGACGTCAGACGTTAGAAAATAATTGTACTCCGGACTAAAGACTCCGGACTAACGTCTGACGTCTAGAGTCTGGCATATAAGCTACTGCTCATTGATGAGCTGTAGCTTATATGCCCATGTCTGCGCAATATTCCACGCCTTCGTCTTTGCCTCTTCGGTTTTAGGACCTGCAAAATGGGCGTCTAGGGTGGCGGAGAACATCTCGAACCAACGGTCAAAATGGGCCATGGTCAACGGGACTTTTTGGTTTATTTCGAGATGTGGACGCATAGGCGCGCCTTTGTAATTAGATCCATCGAGCAACAACATCTCCCAAAAATCGTACATCTTAGGCAAATGATGCGTCCAATCTACCTGCATCACATCGATAAACACATGCCCCACCAAGTCATCCGATTTCATACCGCCATAAAAGGCATCCACAAAAACCTTAATATCATCTCGAGAGGCTATGTCGTTCATTACTTACGTGTTTTGACGTTGGCCAATAACCACTGACCCACCTTCGAACCTTGAATAGCTCCCTCATCTAAGGCTGGGCGGAAGTGAATTCCACCGTACAGCCTACTAACCGACGCCTCATCCGAAGCCTGAATAAATGACGTAAACTTACGAGGTGGCAAGCCATAGGGAACCTCCGTGGAATCATTGAATGCTACATTATCGCCATAAACCTTCGTTAATACCTCAGCCGCCGCACGCGAAATCGTACTGTGGCCCGACGTATATTCGGGGAATGGAGGTGTTTGCAACACAGGGATCCAAGTCTTATCAATCGACGCATTGATCACCGTCTCTGGACGAATGCGAATCGAACGGTATTTCTCATCCCAGCACGAAATAAAACCGTCAAAAATTGCCAACGAAGTCAAGGCTAAAGCCTCCGCTGTTTCCACATAGGGCTTGTTGTATTGACGCGAAATTTGCGCCACAATGCCCAACCAGTGTCCACCTGGCGACATTTTCTTGGTAGCAAACATCGCATGTCCGGTAATATTCATTTTAAAGGGATTGCAATCCCAGAAGTTGGCAATATCCCGCTGCTCATCCGTCAAATTCTTCACCGTCTCATACGAATCCATCACCTCTTTGTAATAAGGACTGCCCTTTGTTAAATCAAATTTTGCAGGAGCAGGTGCTCTAAACTGCGATGATGAATCCAAAATAACTGGACGAACTTTCGTCCAATAAGGCTCTACCGCATCCATATACGCTGGAGGCGTAGGTGTCCACGTTCCCGGTAAATTCGTCACCGTAAAGCGAAAACCACGCGTTTGCTTGTAATTATCTTTGGCAGCCCAGCGCATCACGGAAGCCGCAATGGAATCGCCTAGGGCAACTGAACGCTCATATACCTCATCTGGCATGCCCGTCTTGCGGAAATCTGCCTCGATTTGTTTGTCAAATTCAACGTATAATTCTTGCGCAAAAGTTAACTTTTTACCCGCGGAAAGAAACGCACGTGTGGAAACCAACGGATAACAATATTCCAATCCTGCCTCAGGTTGTGCCACTTTTTCGAAACCGTTTAATTGACCCACAAACGTACGAAAACGCTTATCCGCATGAATCGCCCCTTCATATCCCGCCACACTGGCATACATATAAATACGTGAAGAAACCGGTGGCGCGAAGATATCATGGATGATACTTTCGGTCAACATATTTTGTGCACGCTCTAAAAACTTGGGGTTTGCAGCTTCCTGCTGATAGTTTGGGTTGGTTTTTTTACAAGAAGTAAATGTGGCCAACAAGGCAAATATGAGTACTACTCTTTTCATAAGTTTAAACAAAATGAGCAACAAATATACAAATTAATCCGTAAAATTTCCTGATAATTATCAGGCCGTCAAACAGCTTTCCGCGGCGAAACGGCCGGAAGACATGGCCGACTGCAAGGATGCGAAACCCGTGAAATCACCGGATAAAACAATGCCCGCATCCGCAGCTTTTTGCTTCAGTTCATCAAAAGCACCCACCGCCGGCAATGCTTCCGGCAGGAGGTACTCCTTTAAAAATGCCCAATTTTGGATGCTGGGGCCTACGAATGGAGCGAGTTCAGTAAGCACATCTGCCGACTGCATCGAGACATCCAACGTGGTAACAGATATTAAATCCATGCCTTTCGGCGCATAGGCTGGTTGGACATGAGAAAGATAGGCATAATGCAACACCCGACTATTCGGAACCAAATGCAACATTGGCTTCACATCAGCAGCAGCAGGCGCTTGAAAATAAAGTGTCTTGGTGCTCCAAAAGGCCCCTTTTTCGAGTGACACCCCCAACAGTTTCGCGGCAGCCGAAGCGTCCGTGGCGAGGATTACATGTTCCGCATCCACCGTAGCCCCATCCGATAAAGTAACTTGATTCGCTGAAACCTGAGTCACCTGCGTCCCCAAACGAAGCGAATCCGCAGGCAGCGAAGCTGCCATTTGTAAAGAAATCGCGCCTATGCCCGTAGCGGGTATCGCCGCAGTCCCCTCTAAAAACTGCTTCATGTAATAGCGAAACAAGGACGCCGGCGGATTCAAACCAGCAGATAAAAATATCCCGCCAAAAAACGGCCGAAGAAAATGTGATTGAAATTTGGGTGAGAAACCCCAACGGTTTAGAAAATCTTGGGTGGATTCTTGAGACCCTAGCGGTTGGACATCAGCCTGCGTGATAAACCACAAACGCGCCAATAAATAAGCATCTTTCACAGTCATGATCCCAGAGGCTAAGGCACTGAAAAGGGACCCCGGTTGTTTGAGGGGATTTACGAAGGCCAACCAGCTATCGTTATTCCACAAATAGGCGCCCGATTCAAAAGCAGCTAAGTCCAACGAATGTAAATCCAAACTCCGTTGTACTTCAGGGTAATTTGTTTGTAAAACTTGAAATCCTACATCGAGTGTGAAGCCTTTGACATGCTCGGAATAGAGACGTCCGCCCACCTGATTTTGGGCGTCCACCAACAAAAACGGAATCTGATTTAAGTGCAATTGCGCCGCCGCCAACAAGCCCGCCATTCCGGCTCCAATGATAACAACTGGTTTCATGAACTAATTAAAATGAACAAAGTGCATAAACTTACAAAAGTTTAAAGTCTTTTTTATTACTTTGCAGATTAAATGGGTATTTGGAATGGATTATATAGTTAAGAAGGAACACGACTACCAGTATATCGAAGAGGGATCTGGCGATACCTTACTGCTCCTTCACGGTTTATTTGGCGCACTAAATAACTGGGAAGGTGTTATCACCCACTTCATCCAAAAATACAAAGTCATCATTCCACTCATGCCAATTCACGACATGCCCATCAAAGAGGCAGGTTGCGAAGGTTTAACCACATTCATTGAAGGATTTGTCGCCTACAAAAAGATGGACAAATTCAGCTTAATCGGCAATTCATTAGGCGGCCATGTTGCCTTAATTTATACACTAAAATACCCAGAGAAGGTTCAACGATTAATCCTAACGGGATCGTCCGGATTATTCGAAAATTCCATGGGTGGATCCTATCCAAAACGAGGTAATTACGAGTACATCAAAGAGCGCGTGGAATACACATTCTACGACCCGAAAACGGCGAGCAAGGAATTAGTCGACGAAGTATTTGAAATTACCAATAGCATTCCTAAAGTGATGCGCATTATCGCCATTGCCAAATCCGCGCAGCGGAACAATATGGCCAAGGATATTGTTCGGATCAAAACCCCTACCCTGTTGATTTGGGGCTTAAATGATACGATAACCCCACCGCAAGTGGGTCACGAATTCAATGAATTAATTCCCGGTTCTGAGTTGCATTTCATAGATAAATGTTGCCACGCACCCATGATGGAAAGACCGCAAGAATTCAACCAGATTTTAGCCAAATGGCTAGACCAAAATCCCGCATAGCATGCTCACGCTCGCTTACTTATCGTATGATTTCCCGGTATTGAAACTGACAGATTCAATCCAAAAAGCGATGAAGGTTTTTCATGACCATGAACTAACCAACCTAGCGGTATTAGATGGCAAAAAATTTGTGGGAAATGTTACCGAAGAACTGCTTGCCAACAGCAATCAACCTGGTGGAAAATTGAGTGAGTTAACATCGTTTTTTAAGGATTATTCGTTGGAGGCCGACGAGGATTTATTCGCCAGTCTGCCCCTCTTTGAAAAGAGTCAATTCAAGTTAATTCCGGTTGTCAATGACACCCATGAATGGCAAGGCTATATTAGCCTAAACACGGTAGGAGAAGCCATCGCCTTGAATGGATTTAATGGCGAAGATGGTGGAGTTATTTACATTCCATTTCATATTCAACACGATTCCTTTAGCTTAATTGCCCGGATTATCGAAGAAAATCGCGGATTAATTACGCGTTCATGTATGCTTCGAAATAGTAAGGATGCATTAGGATTACCGGAATTAATGGTTCAAATTCAAACCGAACAATTGTCAAGCGTTGTTCAAGGACTGGAGCGCCATGGAGTGATTATCAACAAAGCCTATATGTTTGGCAAGCGCGAAGCGGCTGATAATGAGCGCTTTGACTTATTCATGAAATTTTTAAATCCCTAACCGGTGTCACTACGTTTAGCCATTCACGGGAAGTCTTTTAATGCGGAAACCAAAGCGTTGATGGAGGCTATTTGGCAAGAAATTACGTCCAAAAACTGCGTGCCCATTCTATCTGAATACTTTAAACAGCATTTAGCTGAACACCAATTTCCAGTTAGCGATATCCCATCCTACAATGAAAAAATAGGAACGCCGAAAGACGCACACATGGCCTGGAGTATTGGTGGCGATGGTACCTTATTGGAAACGCTAACGCACATTGGGGCAAAGGAATTACCTATTCTGGGTTTAAATACGGGACGATTAGGCTTCTTGGCGACGTTATCGCCCCAAGATGTTAGTCCGGCATTGGACCAATTAATCCAAGGAAATTACCGGATTGAAGATCGTACGCTGGTGAGTGTGCAGTCCGACATCGAATTATTTGAAGACAAACAATTTGGCTTAAATGAGGTCGGCATTATGAAAACGGATTCGTCTTCCATGATTGTGATCAAAGCTTTTGTGGATGGCAACTACCTGAATACCTATTGGGCGGATGGTTTAATTGTGTCAACCGCCACCGGGGCAACAGGCTATTCGCTTTCCGTAGGTGGTCCTTTGGTGATGCCAAGTTCCGATATTTTAATCATCGCACCCGTGAGCCCACACAACTTAAACGTGCGTCCATTGGTCGTTTCAAGTGAATCAAAATTGCGCTTCGAAGTCACAAGCCGCAGTCAAAATTTCCTAATTTCCATCGATTCCCGCTCTCGTGTCATCGATTCCAAATTCGCCATCGAGGTCCAAAAAGCTCCTTTCGCCGCCAAAATCGTCAAGATTCCTGGGGATGATTTCTTAACTACGTTGAGAAGTAAGTTGAATTGGGGATTGGATGTTCGAAATTAATTCCTGCGGAATTAATTTCGAGTCCGGAGGGGAAAAGTCCGGAGGAAAATAGTCCGTAGTCCGATGGAAAAGAGTCCGGAGGAAAATAGTCCGTAGGGATTTAGTCCGAAGTTCGAAGGAAATAAGCACAGAGTCAAAATATTAAAAGGATTTACTAGCATATCAATTTCCTTAATCCTCCTCCGGACTTTGGACTTTTTCCCTCCGGACTCCATCCTGACTTACAACAACCTTTTCAGCTCATTCAACTTCAACAGCGCCTCAATCGGCGACAGCGTATTCACATCCAATTCACCTAATTGCTCCTCGATTTTCTTCAGCCCTTCCGGGATTTCAGCACCGAATAAACTTAGTTGATAGTTGTTTTTTGGCATGTCTTTGAGCTTGTCTACATTATCCTCCAACACATGATCCTTCTCCAAATTTTGCAAAATCTCATGTGCACGTAGCACGAGGGAGGTCGGCATTCCGGCCATCTGAGCCACGTGAATACCAAAACTATGTGCCGATCCACCTGGAACTAATTTCCGTAAGAAAATGATCTTATTGCCCACTTCCTTCACAGAAACGTGGAAATTCTTGATGCGCGGAAAGTCCTCCGCCAATTCGTTCAACTCGTGGTAGTGGGTAGCGAACAACGTTTTGGCCCGACATTTCGGATGATTATGGACGTGCTCCGCAATTGCCCAAGCCATGGAAACGCCATCGTACGTAGATGTACCCCGACCGATTTCATCCAATAAGACCAAGGAATTATTTGACAAATTATTAAGGATCGCGGCGGTTTCGGTCATCTCCACCATGAAGGTCGACTCCCCTTTGGAGAGATTATCCGACGCCCCTACCCGCGTGAAAACTTTGTCTACCAATCCGATCGACGCAGAAGTCGCCGGCACGAAAGAACCCATTTGCGCCATCAAAACAATGAGGGCTGTCTGACGTAAAAGGGCCGATTTACCCGCCATATTAGGCCCGGTAATCATAATGATTTGTTGGGTCTCGTTATCTAAATACACGTCATTTGGCACGTATTCTTCCCCCAATGGCAATTGCTGCTCAATGACGGGATGTCGGCCAGCCTCAATTTGTATCGAATCTCCGGTATGTAACGTGGGCTGCACATAACCGTTGCGTTTGGCTACGACGGCAAAACTGGTCAACACATCCAAGGTCGCGATGCCGTGCGCATTCAACTGAATCAACTCCAAATATTCGAGTGATTCACGCACCAGCTCCTGAAAAATCCCAAATTCAATCGTCGATATTTTATCCTCCGCACTTAAAATCTTCTCCTCATATCCCTTCAATTCCTCCGTGATGTACCGCTCCGCATTCACGAGCGTCTGCTTGCGAATCCACTCCGGCGGCACGCGGTCTTTATGCGCATTGGTCACCTCCAAATAATAGCCAAAAACCTTATTATAGGCCACTTTTAACGACGTAATCCCGGTGCGTTCGATCTCACGTTTCTGCATCGCGGCCAGGTAATCTTTGCCGTTGGTCGATAACAAATGTAGCTCGTCCAGCTCCGCCAAATACCCCGTTTTGATAATGCCACCCTGATGCACGAGCATCGGGGCATCGTCGCGCAACGCGGACTCAATCTTCTGCACCAAATGCAAACATGGATTCAATTGATCCGCCCACTTCTGTAAAATTTCAGCGGGATGCGATGCCAAGGTTTCCTTGATCGCCGGAATTTGCTGCAAGGCTCGTTTCAACTGCACCAGTTCCCTCGGGTTAATTCGCCCAGCGGCCACTTTGGAAATCAAGCGCTCCAAATCACCGATGGGCTTGAGTAAATTGATTAGGGCCTCGAGGACATCGGGGAGTTCCAATAATCCCGCCACGCCTTGTTGGCGCTCCTGAATCGCCCCCAATTCCTTCAGTGGCAACACCATCCACTTCCGCAACAGTCGTGCACCCATGGGCGTGAGCGTTTGGTCCAGTAAGGAAATCAATGGAACGCCGCCTTCCTGAACAGAATAAACGAGCTCCAGATTACGAATAGTAAAGCGATCCAGCCACACAAATTTGTCCTCTTCGATCCGTTGGATCGTGGCAATATGACCCACTTGCTTGTGTTCCGTCTCCGCCAAATAATGTAAAATAACCCCGGCGGCGATGATGCCCAGCGGCATATTTTCTATCCCAAAACCTTTCAGATTTTTGGTCTTGAAATGTTCGGTTAATAAGGGATAGGTAAATTCATGGGAAAAAATCCATTCTTCTAAGGAGAAGGAATGGGTTTGGTCCCCGAAATTTTCTTGGTACACCGACCGGTATTTTTTCGGGTATAAAATCTCTGCGGGCATGAAACTCTGAATCAGCTTTTGGACATAGGCCAAAGGCCCTTGCGAGCACATGAATTCCCCGGTGGATATATCTAAAAATGCCACGCCGTATTGCGCGTCTTTTTCTTGGTAGCTAATCGCGGCAACGTAATTATTGCGTTTATGATCGAGCACTTGATCGTTGAACGAAACACCGGGTGTCACTAATTCGGTTACGCCGCGTTTCACGATACCTTTGGCTTCGGCTGGGTTCTCCAACTGGTCACAGATGGCTACACGCTGGCCGGCACGCACTAATTTGGGCAAATACGTATCTAAGGAATGGTAGGGGAATCCCGCTAAATGATCATCTGCATTGCCATTATTCCGGCGTGTCAACGTGATCCCTAAAATTTTGGATGCCTTCACCGCATCCTCACCAAACGTCTCATAAAAATCACCTACCCGGAATAGCAAAATGGCACCCGGATATTTGGCTTTGATTTGATTAAACTGTCGGGAAAGTGGGGTCTCCCCTTTTTTCAAAGGTTCTTGCCCATCGGGTGTATTTTTGGCCAAAATTTTTATTACTAATGGAAACAAAAATAAGTCAAATTTTATACATTTACCATTCTTTAAAACCTTATCCATAACTATGATTAATTCGTCTATTTACATTCAATCCCAACAAGAAGTTTTCGACGTGGTGATTGTGGGTTCTGGAGCCGGAGGAGGAATGGCAGCACATACATTAACGAAGGCAGGAGCTAAAGTTTGTGTGTTGGAAGCTGGCCAACCGTTCGACCCAGCTGACCCGAAAGACATGACCCAAATGAAATGGCCTTACGAGTCATTGCGCCGCGGTTCAAGTTCTTCACTCCGTAATTTTGGTGATTTTGATGCTGCTTATGGCGGTTGGGATATCGAAGGAGAACCCTACACACGAAAAGATGGTACCAAATTCGATTGGTTCCGTTCGCGGATGGTGGGTGGCCGTACGAACCACTGGGGACGTATTTCCTTGCGTTTTGGACCGGATGATTTCAAAAGAAAAAGTATTGATGGATTGGGAGATGACTGGCCGATTGGCTATGACGATGTCAAACCATATTACGATAAAGTAGATAAATTAATTGGGGTTTTCGGTACGAACGAAGGCTTGCGTAATAACCCGGATGGGTATTTCTTGCCTCCTCCGCAACCTCGTTTGCACGAGTTAATGATCAAAAAGGCGAATAAAGCCTTGGGTATTCCGACCTATCCGTCACGGATGTCGATGTTGACAAAACCCATCAACAATGAGCGTGGCCAATGTTTTTATTGCGGCCAATGTAACCGTGGGTGTTCGGCCTACGCGGATTTCTCTTCTTCTTCGGTATTGATTAAACCATCAGCAGCAACGGGCAATTTAACGATGCTGCCATTCGCGATGGCGCGGGAGGTAACGACAGATCCGGCAACGGGTTTAGCGACTGGCGTTTCGTATATCCACACAGGTACGATGCAAGAATATACCGTACGCGGTAAGATTGTTGTTTTGGCTGCTAGTGCGGGTGAAACAGCTCGTTTATTATTGAATTCCAAAAGTTCTCGCTTCCCGAATGGTTTAGCTAATTCGAGTGGTGTGGTAGGTAAATATTTGAATGATTCGACGGGAGCTTCTCGTTCGGCGATCATTCCGAAGTTGTTTGACAGAAAACGCTACAATGAAGATGGTGTGGGTGGTATGCACATTTACACGCCGTGGTGGTTAGACAACTCCAAACTAGATTTCCCACGCGGTTACCACATCGAATATGGTGGAGGTATGGGTATGCCAAACTACGGATTCGGCTGGGGTATTGAAGGCTTAAACGGCCGCGAGAACTTCACGCGTGATGGTTTGAAAAAAGCAGCGGGTGGCTATGGCGCAACTTTGAAAGAAGATTATCGCCGGTTCTACGGAGCGTATGTGAATTTTGCAGGACGTGGGGAACCGGTTGTTCGCGAGGATAATTACTGTGAAATCGACCCGAATGTGGTGGATAAGTACGGTATTCCCGTGTTACGCTTTCATTACAAATGGGCGGATTACGAAGTGAAGCAAGCGAAGCACATGCAGGATACCTTTGAGGAAATCATCCATGCGATGGGTGGTGAGCCGATGGGCAAAAAGCCGGGTGCAGAAAATAATTATGGTTTGGCGGATCCAGGACGTATCATCCACGAAGTGGGCACGGCGCGTATGGGTAATGATAAGAATACCTCGGTATTGAATTCAAATTGCCAAGCACATGATGTGAAGAATTTATTTGTCGCGGATGCGGCGCCATTTGTTTCTCAGGGAGATAAAAATGCGACGTGGACGATTTTGGCATTATCGCTACGGACATCGGAGTACATTATTGATCAACGTAAAAAAGGCAACCTATAATGAAAAGAAGAGACTATTTAAAAAATATGGGCTTGAGTTCGTTGGGCTTAGCCGTATTCAATCCCGATGAAAAGGCGATTGAAAATTTAGAATTAGGCAAAACTGCAGTGAAAAGACCAAACGGTCGGACGCAGGAAGAGGCTGAAATGGAAGCCCGCTTACAGGCGGAAGTATTTTTGAACAAACATGAATTGGATACGATTACAATCTTGTCGGACATCATCATTCCGGCCGACAAGAAATCGGGCAGTGCGTCACAGTCTGGCGTAACGGCATTCATCGAATTCATTGTGAAAGATAAGCCGGAGTTCAAGACACCGATGCGCGGTGGATTGCGTTGGCTGGACTCGGAGTCCAACAAGCGTTTTGGCAAGAAATTTACGGAGATCACTGCGGCGCAACGTATCAACATCGTCGATGATATTGCTTATCCGGAAACGGCACCGAAGCATTTATCGCAGGGCGTGAGTTTCTTTACCTTGATGCGTAATTTAACGGCGACGGGATTTTACACGTCGAAGATGGGCATCGCGGATTTAGATTACAAGGGCAATACCCCGAATCAATGGAACGGCGTTCCGGATGAGGTATTGAAGCAGTACGGATTAAGTTATGACGCATAGTCGGGTCATTCGACCTGAAATTTTCAAACACATTCCTCAGCTCGTGGCGGGTATTTCGACTCGCCACGGCGGAGTGAGTTCACAAGCGTATCAATCGTTAAATTTAGGGGTACATACCGACGATGATCCAGTGGCGATTTCGTCCAATCTGGGACTTTTTTGCGCGGATTTAGGTATTTCACCAGACGCTTTAGCGCGTTCGTATCAGGTACATGGGTCTGAAATCTGGACGACGTCTGAGGCCGGGTATCAGACAGGTTTTGATGCGGTTTTGACGTCTGAGCAGGGTATTTTTGCGGGTGTGGGGATAGCGGATTGTTGTCCGATATTATTGGCAGATCCGGTGCGGTTTTCTGTCGCGGCGATTCATGCCGGTTGGAAAGGCACCGTCGCCCAAATCGTTCACAAAACTGCCTCCGCCATGATTGTCGGCGGATCAAATCCAACAGATATTTTAGCGTACATCGGCCCTTGTATTAGCTTGGAAAACTTCGAAGTGGGCGATGAAGTGGCTGAGCAATTCAATCACAAGGAAAAGCGCGGCGCGCGCTGGCATGTGGATTTGAAGGCCACGAATGCAGCGCAGTTACACGATTTAGGCATTACCCAAATTGAAATTTCCGACTATTGCACGGTGGCGAATAATGATGTGTTCTATTCACACCGGAAAGAGAAGGGAATTACGGGCAGGATGCTGGCGGTAATTGGATTTAAGCGAAGGGGGTAAACGCTGCCGGGGTCTGCGACCCCGGCAGCGTTACCGCACAAAGGTATTTACAATACAGTTGAGATTGGTCTGAAAAACTGATAAAAAACAAAGAAATTAGCCCAAAAACAGGCTTTTGCACAAATAAAACCGCAGAAAACTGATAAACTGCCTGCCCCTATTACTTCCGATTCAAATCCCGCATGAACTGCGTCGGGGACACTACCTGCTTCGGTTGAATCTCAAATGCCGGCTTCCAATCCTTCCGCTTGAGATCTCCCTTTTTCACCGACTGAATAAAACTCATCCACGCAAATGGATTCGTTAAGGCGAGCATCGGACTCGCAAAAAATGTTCGATTCGCCTGTGAAGAAACCATCATATCCGAGAAATTCCGGAAGTTGGCACTCGCCCCCATCCCCGCCTGCAACGCAAAAACATTCAACTTCGACTGCTCTAAATTATCGGCCAATATCCGCTTTTGGCGCTCATCACGCACTTTCATGTTTAAGAAAGCCTTCTTAAAATCCTCTTCATTGGCATGTAAAAAAACCTTCACTTCCGATAACATCTTATTGTCCTCCTGCATCTCAATGATCGCCTGATGCACCACATCCGTCTTCCGCGGAATCACATAATACTGTGGTTTATAGCCAATATAAGTAAACACCAAGCTATCCCCCGGAAAAACTAATAGGTCCACTTGCCCGAAATTGTCACTTAATGCGCCCCGACCAGCCGCTGGGTTATACACGTAAGCTAGAGGCAAATATTCAGAATTGTTAGATGAAATTATGCGCGCATTAAATAATACGGTTTTGTCCTGCCCCTGGGCAAACAAACGACTCGAGAAAGAGACGAAGATAAGAAGACAAAGTATACACCGACTAAACATCCTGCAAGATAAGTCAAATTACGATTGACGAAACATTAAAATTATTAACGAACTAATTTTAGAAATGTTATGATAAAAGGGATAGAAAGTAACAATCCATCAAAACGATCCAGAAATCCACCATGACCCGGAATCGTATCCGCCGAGTCCTTGATATTAATACTCCGCTTAAACAACGACTCCACCAAATCCCCATACGTTCCCGCCACCACAATGATAATCCCAATCGCATACCACTGAAAAGTTGTGTAATTCGTAAAATAATTGCCTAAAATCGTAGCCACCACCATCGCCGTCAACAAACCACCAATACTTCCCTCCCAGGATTTCTTCGGCGAAACACGCTCAAATAATTTCGTCTTACCAAACTTCGTCCCCGCAAAATAAGCACCCGAGTCACTCGCCCACAACAAAAACAAACAGCCCAAGACTATATTGGGATCATATATTTCAGATTGGATAAAAGCTAAAACGGTCAGTAATGCAAAGGGTAGTGCGACGTAAATAATGCCTAAAAACGTATATGCAATGTTTTTGAAGGGTTTCTCATCTTTGGACTTATATAATTTGATGAAAAAAATCAGCGTCAATAAGGGTGAAAGTATGTAGTAATTTTGATACGCCACATCCCCCTTTTCAATAAAGAAGGTCAATAAATGCAACACAACCCCGCAAAAAGTTCCGTAAAATGTTAGGGGTAGATTATCGCCCATGCTGCCCACCAACTTATAAAATTCTAATTGAGCTAGTGCCCCAACAATCAAAAAGAGACCCAAAAAAGTATAGTCAGAATAAAGAATGCAAAACAACAAAATCGGGACGCCAATCAGCGCGGCGATAATCCGTTGTTTTAAATTTGACATTTGACGTATTCCCATATTATTTCAAGACTAAAGTTCGCGCTTCCGACGCATCGTCCACGTGTACATATAATTCCCAATTCCCTAAATCATAGGCACTCACTTTCTGGTTCAATACCACGGCGCGAATCTCCGCCTGCTCCCATAAGAGCGCCTTATCCATCTCCAAATCAATCCCCGTGCGCGATTCCGCAATTTTTACCCAATCTTTCATGATGCGTCCGTTCGTAACAAATACAATCTACGCAAATAAAAACCCATTAATAGAACTGAAAATGCAGCCGACCACCACGGAATTTCCGAAACTAATTGCTCCGGGTTGATCGAAATACTTTTTTGTTGGTACATATAATGCATCGTCAGAGTCCACGCATTATTAAAGAAGTGTGCCAAAATAGGCACCCAAATACTACCATACCACACATATAAATACCCAAAAAACGCACCTAAAAACATACGTGGGAAAAATCCATAAAACTGGAAATGAATGAAGCTGAAGATCGCAGCGGCCAACCAGATCGCAACGTGTTTATTGCCCAAATACCGAACAAAAATCGACTGCAACACCCCTCTAAAAAAGATTTCCTCCCCCAATGCCGCGATACCCGCAATCACCGCAATAGCCATGGCGAAGTCCATATCCGACTGGAAATTCAATAAAAATTTTGTGAGTTCCGCTAAATTTCCTTCTGAGGATTTCATCCACTGCTCTACCCCCTCAAATCCCGCAGGCAAGACTATATTTTCATTCCACTGAATGACGTATTCCATAAAAGGCATCGATACCAATACCGTCAAAATCGCCCAAATGAATATTTGGAATCGCGGTATTTCACCCTGATTCAAATCCAAAATCGAACGCTTCTCCACAAACGACATGTAAGCCCATGGACCCAAAACAAATGTAAATAAGGCCGAAAACCATTGCAAGGCCATCATACCATGAAAGGCATTCGCATACTTCTGCGGATGCGCCACAAAGTCAATCAATAATTTCTGAAATTGGTTCACATCGGTCGTAGGCAATTCTAAAATTGCGACCACCGCAAGTAATCCAAAAAACTGTCCCAAAAAGCTTCCCAAGAGGAAAAAACCGAAGAGACTTAAGAGGTTCGAAGCGAGGCCCAACCAACGAGTTGGCCCTGTATACTGGTTTTCTTGCATAATGGTCGTAAATTTAAACAATTTTTAAACAGCATGGTAAAAATCGGCAACATCGAGCTTGGCTCATTTCCTTTACTTCTTGCTCCCATGGAGGACGTCTCAGATCCTCCATTCCGTGCGGTATGTAAAGCAAATGGGGCAGATTTGATGTATACCGAATTTATTTCTTCGGAAGGCCTCATTCGCGACGCCGCAAAAAGCGTCCAAAAATTAGATATTTTCGAATACGAAAGACCGATCGGCATCCAGTTATTTGGCAGTTCCATCGAGACGATGGCCTCCTGTACCGAAATTGCCACCAAAGCTAGCCCCGATTTAATCGACATTAATTACGGTTGCCCCGTCAAGCAAGTCGCCTGCCGCGGTGCCGGAGCCGCACTCCTACAAGATATTCCAAAAATGGTCGCGATGACCCAGGCTGTCGTAAAAGCCACCCACCTACCCGTGACCGTGAAAACGCGCCTCGGTTGGGACGACTCCACCAAAAACATTGAAGAAATTGCGGAACGTTTACAGGACATCGGCATTCAAGCATTAACCATTCACGGTCGGACCCGCGTACAGATGTATAAGGGTGAGGCCGACTGGACTTTAATCTCTAAAGTCAAAGAGAATCCTCGGATCAAAATTCCGATTTTCGGCAATGGCGATATCGATTCACCCCAAAAAGCCCTTGAATACCGGGACAAATACGGCGTGGACGGCATCATGATCGGTCGGGCATCCATCGGATATCCTTGGATTTTCAACGAAATCAAACATTACTTGGCCACAGGTGAGTTTTTAGCTCCACCTAGTTTAGAAGAACGCATCTCCGTTTGCGAATCCCACCTCGATTTTTCGATCCGTTGGAAAGGCAACCATGGCGGCATCGTCGAAATGCGCCGCCACTATTCCAATTACTTCCGCGGCATGGACCATTTCAAACCTTTCCGAACCAAACTCGTTACCAGTTACTCACTCGAAGAAATTAAAGAAACACTACACGAAATTGCCATGCATTATGCCGGAGAATAAAAAATCAACACTCGTTATTTTCCTAGCTATATTGGGTTTGGCATTGATTTGGGGAAGTTCATTTATCCTGGTAAAAAAATCACTCATTCATTATTCGGCGCTGCAAGTTGGCGCACTGCGCATCTGCGCCGCCAGCCTCTTCTTTATTCCCATTTTTTTGAAGCGTTTCAAATACATGGAGAAAAAACATATAAGCTCATTTTTACTGACAGGACTAACAGGCAACCTCATTCCCGCCATGTTATTTGCGATTGCAGGCCAACACCTTTCCAGTGCATTATCGGGTATGCTCAATGCATTCACTCCTCTTTTTACACTTTTTATCGGCATCGCATTTTTCGCCCAACCCTTTATTTGGAAGCAAATGACTGGGATTTTGGTGGGTCTGGCGGGTTGCCTCGGACTGCTTTTTGCCGGCCAAGGTTTTAATGTTGATTTTAATATTCATGGCCTTTGGGTCGTTTTGGCGACTTTATTGTACGGCATCAACATGCACCTCGTCAAAACTCGATTGAGCGATATGCACCCCTTGACTTCCACCGCTGGAATTTTTATGGTGATCGGTCCCCTGGCACTAATTGTTTTAATCTATACGGGTTTCTTCAGCCTACCACTTGACGAAGAACATCTGTGGTCGTTCATTTCGGCCATAGCATTAGGTCTCTTCGGATCCGCCATAGGGATGTTGGCCTTCAACCAAATCATCAAATGGACCAGCGCCATCATCGCTAGCTCCGTCACCTACATGATTCCCATCGTCGCTTTGGGTTGGGGTTTCGTGGATGGCGAAGCGATTTACCTACTGCAAGTCTTTTCCATGTTCGTCTTATTAGCCGGAATTTATTTGGTCAATAAATCAAAAAACTGATAAACTTTTTGCGTTTATACGTTTACCAAAACCCTGATTAAAAGAGCCCGTACATTCGTTCATCCAAACACAAACGATGAACGAGCTCACCATGGCCTACCTCTGGAAAAATCAGAAATTTTCTAGAAAATCCCTGTCCCTTACGAACGGGGAGAAGGTCCATATTTTGCATCCCGGGATCGAGAATAGGCATGCGGGGGCGGATTTCCAACAAGCCAAAATTAGGATTAACGACCTGTTGTGGGTAGGTGCAGTAGAGTTGCATGTGCGCGCGTCCGACTGGAATGCGCATGGGCACCACACCGACCAGAGTTATGAAAATGTCATTTTGCACGTCGTCTGGGAACATGACCGAGACATCAGCTATGTGAACGAACAGCAAATCCCAACCTTCTGCTTGTCGGCCTGGGTTCCCCAAGCCCCAATCCAAATAACGACATCAGATGAACTAGCATGCGCCTCATTTTTCCCGAGCATCGCGCACACAATCAAACAAGAAATGCTCGACCGTTGCCTCGAGGAGCGCCTCCTCGAAAAACAGGCACATATCACGACTTTGTTGCAAGCCACCGGCTGCGATTGGGAGGAAACATGTTACCAGTCACTCGCAAAGTCCTTTGGCTTTTCCCTCAATGCGGAACCGATGCTGCGCCTCGCGCAAAATTGTCCACTCAAACTCATCTTGCGTTACCGCGATCGACCATATGCCGTCGAGGCAGCGCTGTTTGGTTTAGCAGGTTTGTTGGAAGAGCCAGTCCACGATGCCTACCAATGGGAATTGCGAAGGGAATACATTCATTTGAAAAAGAAGCATGGGTGGCAAGCGAACTACTTGCACATCACCGACTGGAAATTATTACGCCTTCGACCATCGAATTTTCCGAGTATCAGACTCGCGCAATTTGCGGAGGTGGTACGATCCAACTGTTCATTAATTTCCCTCCTACTCGAAATACAGGATTTGAAAACGGTGCGCCAGCTCTTCGAAATTCCCACGATTGACTACTGGTCGACCCACACACATTTCGGTAAAAAAAGTAGCACCCATCAAACACGTCTAGGCCAAGGAGCCTTCGAATCAATTTGCATGAATACCCTCATTCCATTGCTTTTTGCCTATTCTACGAGTAAGAGTACCCCCACGTACGCAGAAAAAGCGCGGCGCTGGCTCAGTGAACTCAAGGCTGAAAACAATGTGATTACACGGAAATTCACGGATCTAGGTTGTCACTTACGCCATGCCGGCGACTCGCAAGCCGCGCTACAATGGCATAAAAATTACTGCGCAAAAAAACGCTGTTTGGCGTGTTCAGTTGGGGTAGAAATTCTTACTCCGACTTAATTACCGGCCCGCACGATGGCGTCCTTGCTCTGAAAAATTAGGAATAGGCGTAAACCCGTAATCCAAATTCATGGGAATACAAAAAGTCTTTTGAGCGTAAGTGGCAGAGGAAAGTGAAAGAATGAATATAAAAATGGAAACAATTTTCATCTTTAATTGTATTAATTTTGTAGTCATTGATTTAACATGGGCAATTTAAATAAATTCAAGGGAATATGTTGGGGCATTTTGTTGGTGACCTTGTGGTTCGCGCACCTCATATTTATGCTAAGTCGGCCTTTCGACCTCGCCAGCCCATGGACCTACATGGGCATCCTAATTCAAACGCATTTATATACTGGTTTATTTATCACCTCCCACGACTCAATTCACGGGGTAGTTAGCGTGGAATATCCATACCTAAATAATGCGATTGGTCGGTTCTGCACGATTTTATTTGCCTTCAATAATTACACGGTTTTGCGCAAGAAACACCACGAGCATCATGCCCATGTGAATACTGTGGGTGACCCGGATGTGCATCAGGGTAATTTTTTTGTGTGGTGGTTTAAGTTTATGTGGCAGTATGTGACGTGGCAACAAGTCCTCGCGATGGCTGTGACGTATAATATTTTAAAACTATGGATTCCGATGTGGAATTTGATTTTATTTTGGGAGTTACCTGCGATCTTGAGTACGCTACAGCTGTTTATATTTGGTACGTATTTACCACATCGTGGGGAGCATACACCGGGGAATAAGACGCAGTCGCGCAGTCAGTCGCGGAACCATGTGTGGGCGTTTATATCGTGTTATTTCTTTGGTTATCATTACGAACATCATGACCAACCGTATTTACCGTGGTGGAAATTAGCAGCAGCAAAAGATCAGACGGAAAATTTTATCAAATAGCCGATAATTTTTCTAAATTTGCACCGCGTAAATCACACCAAACAACCTTTTTTCATGAAAGAACCTAAATACAAACGTATTCTCTTGAAACTTTCAGGCGAGTCATTATCGACGAAAGATGAGGTGATTGACCCCGTTATTTTAGGTCAATACGCTGCAGAAATCAAAAAAGTACATGATTTAGGAGTCGAAGTAGCGATTGTAATTGGTGGTGGAAATATTTTCCGTGGCGCCAGTGCTGCGAAAGCAGGCATTGATCGCGTGCAAGGAGATTACATGGGGATGTTGGCAACCGTCATTAACGGCATGGCCGTACAAGCCTCCCTAGAAAAACAAGGATTATATACGCGGATGATGACGGCCCTAAAAGTGGAAGCGGTATGCGAGCCATTTATTCGTCGGCGCGCCATCCGTCACCTCGAAAAGGGTCGTATTGTGATCTTTGGAGCAGGAACAGGAAACCCATATTTCACGACAGATTCGACAGCATCATTGCGGGCAATTGAGATTGAGGCGGATGTCGTATTAAAAGGAACGCGCGTGGATGGTGTGTACACAGCTGATCCTGAAAAAGATCCTACTGCAACTCGGTTTACGCAATTAAGCTTTTCGGATGCAATCCAAAAAGGCTTAAAAATTATGGATACGACGGCATTTACATTATGCCAAGAAAATAATTTACCGATCATTGTTTTTGACATGAATAAATCGGGTAATTTGGCCGACTTAGTGTCTGGAGCGGATGTAGGAACGTTAATTAGTTAATACGACATGGAAGAATTAGAATTTTTTATCGAAGCTACCCAAGAGACAATGGAGGGTGCGATCAAGCACTTGAACATTGAGTTATCTAAAATTAGAGCGGGAAAAGCGAGCACCTCGATGCTAGACGGATTGATGATCGACTATTATGGCATGGCGACACCTATTACAGGTGCGGCATCCATCACAACGCCTGATGCGCGAACAATCGCTATCAAACCATTTGAAAAGGGAATTTTTGGTGAAATTGAAAAGGCCATTCGTAACTCAAACTTGGGTTTAAACCCAATGAATGATGGCGAAACGATTCGCTTATCGATTCCTCCCTTAACAGAAGATCGTCGCCGTGATTTAGTGAAACGTGTCAAGCAGGAAATCGAGGTTGCGAAAATCAACATTCGAAATGCACGCCAAGATGGCAATAATAGTATCAAAAAATTAAAAGCTGATGGCGTATCGGAAGATGCGATTAAGGCGGGTGAAGATAAGATTCAAAAAATCACCGACGGGTTTATCTCAAAAATTGACCACATATTTTCGGACAAAGAAAAAGATATTATGGTGGTATAATTCACCATAATAGCCCGGTCGTAGATCGGGCTTTTTTTATGCCTGACTTTTCACCACGGCGTAACCTACCTCCAGCATCCGCCGAATGTCTCGTTGGGTGAAATGCTGCATGTCAACAGTCAACGGCTGTATGGGCCGAATGTTCTGAATTTTTACGCGCTTGAAACCGGCAAACGTACCGGCCAAAGCAGGTGATCCATCCAACGGCAGCGTACTATTGATTAATAAAGTTTCGCGTAAATCAGCGTTAAGAATCTCATTGACGGCGATGTCCATGACACGGTCAACGAGGGCCAGTAAATCACCGGTATCAAACATGCCACCTTCGATGGTTTCGGGGTGACAACTTACGCAGACAATCTCCTTAGCGCCATCTTCGAGCGCTTTCCGAATAGGTGTCACATCGCGTAAGCCACCATCTAAAAAACTTCGTCGGGCTTCGCCGTTGATTTGGACGACTGGCATCAAAATGGGTATGGCAGATGAGGCCATTAAATAATCAAAAAATGCCTCCTCACTTGGATCTACATAATGCATGCCGCCATCGATGACATTCACGGCGCCAATTTTCAATGCGACGGGACTGGCATTCAAATTACGTGGGCTCAACTCTTCTTCCAATAACGTTCGTAAAGGCTGCGTTGATACTAAACCTTTGAACTTTTTCTGAAGTGCGGACCAACCTAATTCGAAAATAGACAAGGGTTTGGATAAACTGTCCGGGCTCGTTATGCGCGTCTCCCAAAAATCCCATAAATCACCTGCCGCTTGGGCGAAAGAAACATGTCCCGTTGCTAAGGCTTGTTGGCCTATCCGATTCACCAAATATGCTGCATTTAAACTCCCCGCCGAAATCCCATAAATCGCATCCGGTTGAAAACCTTGCTCGGCCAAAGCTTTGATTGCACCGGCCTGAAAAGCACCTTTAAGGGACCCTCCAGCGAGGACTAATATCTTGCTCATATATTTTAGTTTATTTAGCGGAGCGGAAACAATTTATTCCAATAAGTGGTTAAATTTACACAAATTATAACGCTGCCTACTAGGCTCTTCCCCGAAAATATGCCCTATTCCATCTCCTCCATTCAGGCGCCCATTGCGGAACCCATGAAGGCATTTGAAGGTAAGTTTCGGCAGTTCATGAAGACCAAAGTCATGTTGCTCGATACGATCATGAATTACATCGTGCAACGTAAGGGCAAGCAGATGCGCCCAATGTTCGTGTTTTTGATGGCAGGGACCGTAGGCAAAATCAATGAAAAAACCCATCGCGGAGCAGCGCTAATCGAATTATTACATACAGCAACTTTAGTGCACGACGATGTCGTGGATGAATCGGATTACCGACGGGGCTTTTTCTCCATCAATGCGATTTGGAAAAATAAAATAGCGGTTTTGGTGGGTGACTACCTACTTTCAAAAGGGCTTTTACTTTCTGTAGATCACAAAGATTTTGATTTATTGACCTCCGTTTCGACCGCAGTGCGTGAAATGGCAGAGGGTGAATTATTGCAAATTGAGAAAGCGCGAAAGCTGGACATCACAGAAGACGTTTACTTTGACATCATCCGAAAAAAGACAGCGACGCTTATTTCAGCGTGTTGTGCAGTAGGTGTACAATCGACGGATGCGGATGAAAAATATGTGGCTTTGGCGTCTAATTTTGGTGAGAAAGTAGGCATTGCATTTCAAATCAAAGATGACTTGTTTGATTATGGGGATGCGGAGATAGGGAAACCTTTAGGCATAGATATCAAAGAAAAGAAAATGACCTTGCCACTGATTTATGCATTACAAAACACGGATAGATCAACGCGAAAATTCATTATCAATACCATTAAAAATGATTCTGAAAATCCAAAGAAAGTACGTGAGGTAATTGCATTTGTTAAATCAACAGGCGGGCTGGCGTATGCGACCGCTAAAATGCTTGAATTTGCACAAGAGGCTAGAGAATTACTAGCGCAGTTTCCCGCTTCAAACTACCGAGATTCGCTCGGTGATTTATTATCCTACACAATCGAAAGACAGAAATAAAAAAAGGAAGCTATCACTAGCCTCCTTTTTTTGTATCATTTGAGTGGAATTAACGTGGCCCACCTCCACCGAAGCCACCGCCTCCGCCACCGCCACGCATACCTGGCATACCCATTGGTGCCGGTGATGCTGGAGCTGAATCGCCGCCACCTTCGCCTTTGGTATCATCGTTATTCACCGACTTCTTCTTTTTTGTAGGCCCGAAAGTCATCTTTCCGATACGGTATGTGAAATTGATTTTAAAGTTCATGTTACGTAATGTATTCTTGGACTCTTGGTTAATAGTCGCCGTTTTTGTCTCGCTACGAATCACAAAACCATTTGGTGTAAAGAAATTCTCCGCACCGAATCCAAGACTTCCTTTCTTATTTTTAAAGTCTTTTCTAAAGCCTAAGCTGTAAATTCCAAAGCCCCCTTGAGATCCTTGCAACTGAATTTGATTCACACGATAGAACGAGAACAATTGCGCGCCCCATCCGTTACCGATATTGTAATTTCCAAACACACGGAAATTTGTTTGCAAACCTTCATTACGAGCTGACAACATTTTATCTGCTACGTTATTAGCCAAAACCATGTATGACAAATCACCACCACCGCCTAACATAAATTTATTAGACAAGTTGATGTTCATGTTGACATTCATTCCATAAGCATCTTCATTTCCAATGTTCATGGCGGTGGTCTTCACTGTATCTCCATAAACCTGGCGAATGTTACTAATCGCGCCTGTGGTGTTACGCATGAAGAAGGAAGTAGAAATGTAGGTCTGCTTGATGAATTTACTGTACGAAACTTCGTAGTTATTCGTAAACTCAGGCTCCAAGTTTGGATTTCCTTGTGAAATATTCAATGGGTTGGTTGCATTGATATTTGGATTCAAGTTTTGAATACCGGGGCGTTGAAGTCGGCGGTTATAACTAAATCTCCATGTACCCGACTTGAATGTCTTGGACATATTGAAACTAGGTACCAAAACACCATATGGAGGAATCACCGTATTTTGACCCTCATTTTTTAAGAAGCTGGCCGTAATATTTGTTTGCTCAAAACGAGCTCCCGCTTTTATGCTCCACTTGTTTTTCGTTGTCAACGTATATGAACTATATGCTGACCAAATGTTTTGGTTGTAATCAAATACGTTACTAGGTAAGATTAAATTATTAACTGGCGTATATGTTCCGTTTCTATCTCCAACAAACGAGGCATAATCAGAAGTCACATCACGTGAAATTGCCTTAGCTCCAAATTCAATCATGGACATTTTGTTAATTGGCGTTTGGTAATCCAATTGAATTGTGGCTTCCTGATTGTATGAATCATTCTCATTTTTAATGGAATTGAGGATTTCATTCATCGTTGAATTTGGATTCAAAATAAGATTATAAAAATCGTTTGTCCGATTGTTCCGACTAAACATCGTTAACACAGAAAATTCTTTTTGTGCTTTGGCAAAAGTCTTTGTATAATCAACATTGATATCCACATTAGCTGATTCATCTAAGGAACTTGTGTTACGTAAACTAAATAATTTGGCATTCCGAATCTGAGATAACCCATCTTGCCAGTTAGTCCCATTACGTAAACCAAACCTAACACTCGAAGTCACCGAATTGTATTTGTTAATATCCCAATCAGCGCCTAGTTGGTAATTACCAAATATACCTTGCCGACGCGTTTCAGCGGTCTGAATATTTGTGTTTTGAATTCCACCGCTAAGCCCCGTGATTTGCGTACTTTCAAACTTTCCGTTCACATTATATTCCGAACGTCCAAATCCACCCAATGAAAGACCCCAGTTTTTATTTCTAAAGTTTCCGTTCAACGATAAATTTGAACCTCGTAAACCTGCGCTCGTGTCTAAGCTCAAGGTTAAACCTTGTAAGGTGTTTTTCTTTGTTACAATGTTAATAATACCTGCAGAACCTTCCGCATCATAGCGTGCGGATGGTGAGGTAATAACTTCCACCGTCTTAATCATATCGGCAGGAATTTGTCTCAAGGCATCCGAAAGACTTGATGCCATAATGGTCGAAGGCTTGTTGTTAATCAAAACCTTCACATTGGTCGACCCGCGCAAGGATGGGTTACCATCTAAATCCACGGATAACATCGGAACTTTTTTCAAAACATCCGTTGCATCACCACCACGATTTGTCACATCTTTCTCCGCGTTATAAACGGTACGATCGACACGCTCCTCGATTAAAGCGCGCTGTCCTTCGACTGTAACTTCGGCTAACATCTTTGTGCTTGAGGCCATGGAAATCACACCCAAGTCTTGGTCGTCATTTTTGCCTGTTACTGAAATAGCAAGTGTTTTACTGTCATAACCAATGAATGATACGACTAATTTGTATTCACCTACCGCTACTTTGCTGATTGTAAATTTACCTACTTGATCTGCTACCGCTCCATCGACTGGTCGGCCTGTAGCTTTATTAATCAAAGCCACCGAAGCAAATTCAACAGGTTTTTTATCTGTGGAGTCTAATAAATATCCGACAATTTTGGCGGATCCTTTCGGAACGGCTTGCGCTGTTCCTGGAATAACAACTTCTTTTTTCGCTGGTGCCATTCCAAAGCCCCCAGGAATTTGTGCACGCATCGTGAACACGGTACTTAAACAGGTAATCAGAATTAAAATGTATTTCATAAATATTATTTGTTTGGCAATAATTCGGTTTCATTTAATTTCGGTCACAAAAATCTGCATACATTTAATAACACATTTGATTTTGCGACCAAAACAGCAAATTTGTAGGTCAATATTCGTATCCTTTATGTTCGTTTTAACATCTTCCCGACTTCAATTGATCCCACTAGACAATAGCCTGTTGAGTTTGTGGCGACAATTTGGGCGCGAGGCCGTTGAAAAGGAATTGAACTTAAGACCTAACAACATAGCCTTGGAAAAGTTTTATGCAAACGAAATGAATGATGCAATGGTCAATTATTGGCTTCCCATGACCCATAAATTCCCGTTGGATTTTATGTGGTACACAAATTGGGAAATAATCCTAACGGCTTCATCCTGCTCTATCGGGGGAATTGGTCTAGCTGGATTGCCTGATAATGCAGGAACGACGGAAATTGGCTATGCGCTTGATGAAAAATTTAGAGGAAATGGGTATGCAGCTGAGGCGGTGGATACATTGAGTAAGTGGGCATTTCAGGATGCCGACTTGCAAATTTTACGGGCAGAAACACCTTGCGAAAATGTAGCTTCTCAACGCGTTCTACGGGTAAATAATTTTATACAGACGGGGCAAAAATCCATTGATTGCCCAGAACCAATCGAAGTTTTCACATGGGAACGCCATCGATAAATTTCATTTAGTTATCAAAAATGGTAATTTTACCAAATTGCCAATACTATAAGGTCCTGAGACCACACATTCTATGCAGCATTTTACTTCCGTTAAAGACGCGTACAATATCGATAAACTTGTCAACGAAGCTTTGTTGATGAAAAAATCTCCTTATGCCGACAAGCACCTGGGGAAGAATAAAACCATGGGTTTGTTGTTTTTCAATTCTAGTTTAAGGACACGTTTGTCTACGCAAAAAGCGGCGCAAAATTTGGGGATGGACGTCATGGTGATGAATGTGGGTACCGACGGCTGGCAATTAGAGATGAACGAAGGCGTCATCATGAACGGAGATAAGGCCGAACACGTGAAGGAAGCCGCTGCCGTTATCGGCCAATACTGTGATATCGTAGGCGTTCGAAGCTTTCCAGGATTAGTTGATCGTGAATTAGATTATTCCGATTTGGTGATTAATCAATTCGTTAAATATACAGGGAAACCTGTTATTAGTTTGGAATCAGCCACGAGGCATCCGTTGCAGTCGCTCACCGACTTACTTACCATAACAGAAACGAAGCAAGTGGACCGCCCTAAGGTAGTTTTAACTTGGGCGCCACATGTGAAAGCATTACCTCAATGTGTTCCCAATTCGTTTGCGGAATGGATGAATATTGCGAATGTCGACTTCACAATCGCGCATCCCAAAGGCTACGAATTAGCTCCTGAATTTGCTGGAAATGCGAAAATCTGCTACGATCCGCAGGAAGCGTTTGTGGGCGCTGATTACATCTACGCAAAAAACTGGTCTTCCTATTCAGACTACGGAAAAATTCTTTCTTCGGACCCCGCATGGACGGTCACAAAAGCGAAGATGGATTTAACAAATAATGCCAAATTCATGCATTGCCTTCCGGTTCGTCGGAACGTTGTCGTGGATGATGCGGTGATTGATTCGGAGAATTCGATTGTAATCCAACAAGCCGGAAATCGGCTTTGGGCGGCGCAAGCGGTCATTAAAGAAATCTTATTGTCCCAAATGCGGGTCGAAAGCCCCTATTTATTTTAATGAAAAAGCAGGCCTTACATATTGTCAAAATTGGCGGGAACATCATCGATGCACCCGAGGCCTTAGCTTCATTTTTAGCGAATTTTGCTTCGATGCAAGAGCCAAAATTACTGGTTCATGGGGGTGGAAAAATCGCTACGTCTATGGCCTCTGATTTGGGGATTCAAAGTCAGATGATCGATGGTCGGCGTGTGACGGATGCAGCTAGTCTACGCATTGTAACCATGGTTTACGCGGGCTGGATCAACAAATCCATCGTAGCATCTTTGCAAGCGTTGCATTGCAATTCGATTGGTTTAGCGGGTCCAGATGGTGGATTTGTGGTGTCAAAAAAAAGAAATCCTGTGCCTATTGATTATGGATTTGTGGGGGATATTGAACATGTAAATGCCTCTGGTTTAGCTGGATTATTAGCCGCTGGATTGAGTCCTGTTTTCGCACCAATCACAGCTGATGTTTCGGGACAATTATTAAATACCAATGCAGATACGATGGCGCAAGCTTTGGCGATTGCCTTGGGCGCACATTTCGATGTGACGCTCACGTATTGCTTTGAAAAGCAAGGGGTTTTAATGGATCCCAATGATGATGATTCAGTAATTCCAAAGATTAATCAGGCAATTTTTACACAATTAAAAGCAGATGGTATAGTATCAGCGGGTATGATTCCTAAGCTCGAAAATGCATTAAAAGCGATTGACGAAGGCGTTCAAACCGTTCGTCTTTGCCACGCTAATTTTGTTTCACAGCCCGAAAAAGGCACGATAATTCAAGCCTAAATGTATACGGAACAACAATTTCTAGATGCAAAAGGCCTGTTGGCCCAACTACTTGCCTGCCCGTCTTTCAGTCGGGAAGAACAAGGAACCGCGGCCATTATTCAGGATTTTTTGGCTGCCAGAAATATTCCGTTTCATACCGTTGGCCAAAATTTGTGGGCAAAGAACTTGTTATTCGACGCAGCCAAGCCTACCATTTTATTAAATTCCCATCACGATACCGTAAAGCCAAATGCCTCTTGGTCCTACGAACCCTTTGCGGCGACTATCCAGGATGGCAAAATGTTCGGGCTCGGGAGCAATGATGCAGGAGCTAGTTTAGTGTGCTTAATTAGTGTTTTTTGCACCTTTTTCGACCGAGAGCTGCCATTTAACCTCGTTTTGGCGGCGACAGCTGAGGAAGAGATTTCAGGGAGTGGCGGAATTGAATCGGTTTTAAATTCAGCCGATTTTCCGAAGATTTCGTGGGCAATTGTGGGGGAACCGACGGATTGCCAACTGGCCATTGCTGAAAAAGGATTGATGGTAATAGACGCGGAAGTTCGCGGGGTGGCTGGGCATGCGGCGCGGAATGAAGGAGTGAATGCGATTTACTTGGCATTAGAAGATATCAGCAAGATTAAGGCATTTGAATTTCCAGAGGTCTCCAAGGTACTCGGACCCGTAAAATGCACCATTTCGGTGATTAATGCAGGAAAACAACATAATGTGGTACCAGACGTATGTCACTATACGATAGACTGTCGGGTCAATGAATGTTATTCATTGGACCAAGTGCTCGAAACATTAAACGGTTTTACGCACGCAACATTAACGCCTCGGAGTACTCGTTTGCAATCGAGTAAAATACCTGATGGACATCCGGTTCTCGCGGCAGCGGCGGCTTTGGGGATGCCGACTTTTGGGTCTCCTACCCTTTCGGATCAAGCTTTGATGAGTTTTCCATCCGTGAAAATCGGACCAGGGCATTCCGGAAGAAGCCATACGGCGGATGAATTTATTTATTTGGAGGAGCTGAAACAAGGAATCCAAACCTATCAAAATTTACTTTTACACTTAATCTAAGAAGATCGTGGCAAAACTTTGGCAAAAAGAAAATCAAAAAACGGACGCAATCATTGAGCAATTCACGATTGGGAATGACCCAGTTTACGATTTGCAGCTAGCGCGCTACGATGTCATGGGTTCGCTTGCGCACATTACCATGCTCGAGCATGTGGGCCTATTGCCTTCGGCAGAATTAGAGCCACTTTGTGTGGAGTTGAAAAATATTTTAGACACGATTGAAGCTGGCACCTTCGTCATCGAAGACGGCATGGAAGATGTCCATTCCCAAATCGAATTTTTACTGACACAAAAACTAGGCGATTTAGGGAAAAAAATTCACGCGGGTCGCTCTCGGAACGACCAAGTTTTAGTTGACCTGAAATTATTTATGCGGGCTGAAATCATGGAAATTGCTGACGCGGTGGAGGATTTATTTGATCTTTTAGTAACAAAAAGCGAGGCGCATAAAAACGATTTATTGCCCGGCTACACGCATTTACAAATCGCGATGCCATCTTCTTTTGGATTGTGGTTTGGCGCATACGCGGAGTGCTTAGTGGAAGACGCAGAATTGTTAGAAGCGGCTTTTCGTTTGGCCAACAAAAATCCATTAGGTTCAGGCGCCGGTTATGGTTCATCCTTTCCCTTAGACCGGAAGTTAACGACCGTTTTATTAGGTTTTGAGGCACCACATGTGAACGTGGTCAATGCCCAAATGTCCCGTGGTAAAACGGAATTTTATGTACTAAACGCCATCAGCCAGATCGCAACGACGCTTAGTCGGCTTGCCATGGACGTCTGTTTATACAACTCCCAAAACTTTGGCTTTATCGAATTACCAAGCTCCCTAACGACTGGCAGTTCGATCATGCCGCATAAAAAGAATCCGGATGTCGCGGAATTACTACGTGGCAAATCGAATAAATTAAAAGCCGCACCGAACCAATTGCAATTACTGATGAGCAACCTGCCGTCTGGGTATCACCGGGAATTCCAATTGACCAAAGAAATCCTGATGCCAGCCATCGACGAAATCAAAGATTGCCTAGAAATCACGCATTACATGGTTTCAAACATGCAGGTCAAAGTTGATCTATTAAAAGATTCGAAATATGACTTATTATTCTCCGTCGAAGAGGTAAACAAATTAGTCGTTGCAGGCATGCCTTTTCGGGAAGCTTATTTGCAAGTAGGCAAAATGATCGAGACCGGAAAATTCAATGGCAGCTCACGCGAACTTAATCACACACACCTGGGTAGCATCGGAAATTTAGGACTTAATGAAATTCAAGCCCAAAAAGATGCGGTTTGGAATCGCTTCGGATTTGAAAAAGTGGAGGACGCGATTGAGAGTCTATTGAGCTAGTTGGCGCGCCAACAACTTCTGCATGTACTTTCCGAGAATATCGAATTCTAAATTCACGCGATCCCCTACGTTCAGTTGGTGAAAAATCGTGTGCTCATACGTATATGGAATAATCGCCACAGAGAACGTATCTACACCAGATTCAACAACCGTCAATGACGTTCCATTCACACAAATAGAGCCTTTTTCAACCGTCACATGGCCGGCGGGATATTGAAAATGGTATTCCCACGATCCGTCGAGCGTTTTAATCGACGTACAAATTCCAGTCAAATCTACATGTCCCTGCACGATATGTCCATCAAACCGACCGTTTGCGGGCATGCAACGTTCTAGATTTACTTTTTGGCCAACGGCCAAGTCGCCCAAATTCGTTTTTTGTAAGGTCTCTTGAATCGCGGTTACGCGGTATTCCGGGGATTTAATTTCGACAACAGTTAGACAAATGCCGTTGTGAGCCACCGACTGGTCAACTTTCAATTCGTCTGTGAAGGGAGAAGAAAACCAAAAATCAACATTTGTTCCATGCGCTTGTTTACTTTCCAAGACGCCCATTGATTCCACAATACCTGTAAACATATGATTAATTTTATATTTTTACGAACCCAAATTTACACGCATTCCTATGAAATTCAATCGATGGTTCTTGATTCTCATTCCAATTCTTGTAATTCTCACCTATGTGAGTCTTCCCGAGAGCAAACCAGCTCCCGCACAATCGACAATAGACTCCTTAGCGAGCGTTGAATCCCGAAAAGCTAAAGATGAAAATTTGAGAACGGCAGAAGACTCCCCAATTCTCAATAAAGATGAGTTTTCTGGATTACACTATTATTCATTCAATCCAGCCTGGTCGATACTTTTTGATGTAGTCCGCGCTGAAAAAGTAGAAAAAATAGGTTTAAAAATGACGGATGGAAATCTAGATTCCTTGATTTTATTTGGCAAAATTTCAGCTAATATTCAGGGAAAATTGGTTTCATTGGTACTCTACCAGCACGATTCTGGAGATTTTTTCATCCCATTTAAAGACAAAACCGCCCCCACAGAAACCTATGGAGGCGGTCGGTATTTGGAGTTACCCCTAACAAATTTGAAAGAGAACCAACTACGCGTTGATTTCAATCAAGCTTTTTTTCCTTTTTGTGCCTATAATAGCACCTTTGCGTGTCCGATCCCCCCGAAAGAGAATATGCTCGATATTCGCGTGGAAGCGGGTGAACGCAATCCTTAATTTACTCGCCTCACAAACGAGGCACCCGATAAATCCTTACTAACAGCAGGATTTCCGAGATAGGTAATTTTAGAAGCTCCCGAAGCTTCAACGCGCAAGGACTTTTGAACATTCAATTCCACATGGCTGGCCCCGCTTGCAGCTACATCTACATCACGCACAATCATATCGGTTAATACAAGGTGACTTGCGCCAGAAAGATCGATGGACAACTTTAACACTTGGCCTTTCATTTCTACTTTTGATGCGCCCGATAAATCAAGCGTTAGCTTGTCGGCAACAAGCTTCGTTGACATCAATTTAACGGCTCCGCTTCCATGAAGCGTCATTTCTTCTTCGTCTACAAATCCTTCTAACGTAACTTTTGCAGCTCCACCAAATTCCGCATCAATCAAACGCGGCATGGTGATGTTTAGCACAATTTTTTTGTTGGTGTTCCTCCAATTTCTCCAGTTTGACCAATAAGATTCATCTAGCGTAACTTCTAGCTTGGAGCCATTCACCTGAACTTCAACGTTCTCTAAATCATTTTCGCTACCGGTCGCCGAGATGGAATAGGTGCTTCCTTTAAAAATGTGTACCTCGAAGGCATTCCCGATTTCAAGGGAATTGAAATTGCCAACTTTATATTTTTTAGTGGTTAGGTCGGCAGAGGCCAACAGGTTGATGGAGACTCCTAGTGCCGCAATCAGTAAGTAGATCGATTTTTTCATTTGTTTTTTTTACGGTTGGCAAGATGTTTCTTCTTCCCCAAAGGTTGCATGTTACTTTAAAATAGTCCAAATTTCTTTCTTCCCGAGGGAATTCGCATTATTCGCAGTAGCCGATGCATATTTTTTCCCACGCAAAGATTCCGATACATTCAGATCCATCCGGGCTTTTTTATCAATCCAAACGGTCGCATTTTTCACTTTAAAACCAGATGCATCTAATTCGGATCGATCGTAAGTAGAAGCGGCTAGCGCATCCGAACGACCTGCTAGTTTCAAACTATGAAAATCGTGCAGAATCACTTCCATTTTTGCCGCATCGAAACCAGAAATTTCTGTGCGACCATTTCCCCCTAAATCTACTTTACGTAAATCTGGCGTTTCAATCGTCACAGTCACATTGCTGGGCAAGGACTTAAAGCGCAATAAGCTACCGTCCACGGATGCAAGTTGGCTCCAATTATCTACGGGGTCCGAAGATTCCATGGAGATTTTATACTCGGCAGCTTGTTTGATCTCAATCTTGGCTCCATCTGTTTGACTAATTTCAACCTGCGTAAATGGATTTACCGTTTTGGAGATGGAGAAGTTTGACGAAGTTGCCCCCTCCTCAGTCTCCGTGTCTTTAGAATCGGAAGATTCATTGGATTGATTTGGTTCGCGATTCAAACAAACTAACCCTTTGTCGGCCGAAAAAGTCCACTTAGAACCCACAAATAGGTCGGTGCCATTTTCATTAAAATAACCACTATCTAACACATTTTCGATGTATAGCGCAAACTCCTTCGTCATGCCAAAGCTGACGCCATACGGAACCAAAATCTTCACACGTAAGCGCTGATTTCTAAACTTAAATTGCTTCAACCCAAAATGTGAATCTAAAATGATTTGATCTCCTTTTTGGTTGAAATGATAATCAATGGATTTGGCATTTACTTCAGCTTCGGCACGGGTTCTACCATTTGATTTGGCAAATTGAATCACTTGAATTGTTTTCCCATCGTAACCAGCCATCGTTATTTGGGCACGCGAAAATCCATCCCGATTAAAATCATTTAAATCTTCATCATCTAAAAACTGCTCCAAAAATACATCCATTTCCAGGGTATTGCCGAGCATCTTTTCCCAAACACTTTCTTGGGATTCCCGGTGTAAACTAAACACATACGAGGAATCTGTTGGAATATCTTTGACTAAATTGACTGAGGCCGTTCGCTGAAAATTACGACCCACAAAACTAAAAGCAGTAAACAATCCGATCCAGCCCACAATGATTAAAGTGGTGGAAATATAGGAATACGTTTTATTCGTTAATTTCCGGTTGGCCAATAAAGAAGCCCCACTAATTCCAATCCCAACAATCATGGGAACAAATGCCAAAAATCCTGCATAAACCGCCCACGCAGGTAAATCTTGTGCGAGCAAATAAATAGGTACTAGTTCACCAAATGACAAGCCTATTTCTCCATGGTCAAAACCAGAAAAACCTGCTGAAATGGATACAACCAAGATTATAGCAGCCGCTAAGCAAATTACACATAGGATAAAGCCAACTAGGTACTGAACAAACCAACGAACGCCAGATAAGACGGGCTTCAGTGCCGTAAAAATCGTCGCTAACGTGCGAAATGGGAATAATAATAAACGAGTTAGTGGCTTTTCCTCTGTGGAATCAGGCTGAAAAGTATCTATGATATTTTTTTCAATGTTCTCCAGGGTAATAGGTTCGCCTGTCATCGCCATTTTGTCGGTAACTGATTTTGCCTTCGGCGTTATGGCCATAATGATAATGTAAGCCACAGCACCCGTACCAAAAAAGAATAAAGAGATTACCGCAAGTACACGTAATAAACCTACATCCCAACCGGTATATGCGGAGATTCCAGCCATCACACCGCCAACGACCTCGTTCTCTGGATCTCGGTAAAATTTGCGGTAAGACTTGTCTGTTTCAACTGTGATTACACCAGGAATAGCGATCCAACAAGCCACATAGACCCAGAAAACAAGATTAGCCGCGTGTAATAGTGGGAAAAGACCAAAGAAACCAACGATCATAATTAATCGAACCCAAATCGGATCTATTTCAAAATAATTGGCAATCCCCGAAGCGACACCTCCTATTTTTTTATTTGTTAAATCCCGCCGAAAAATCTTCTTTTCCGCAGTATTCGCTGACGATTTTTGTGACTGCTCCTGCTTCACGTCCTCTCCTTCAATTTCTTTAAAGTCGGCAACCGTCCCCAGCGAAGCAATCAAAGCATCCACATGTGCTTGCGTTATCGCTTCTGTTTTCTCGGTTTCCCGGATGTTCCAGAATTTTTCTGCGATACGCGCTTCGATGTCGTCTACGATGTCTTTGGCTCCTTCGAAATTTTTGAAATAGGCATGGATGGATTTTAAATAGGCATCCAATGTTGCGAAAGCGTCTTCCTCGATGTGGAAAACAATGCCAGCAATATTTATTGATAAAGTCTTTTTCATGTCCAAAAAGTTTAAGCTTGGGGTGTTTGCGGATGAATGATTTGGGATACAGAGGTATGTAAATCATCCCAAGTTCCATGTAACTCAGCTAAAAAGGTGGTTCCCTTTTCAGTCAAAACGTAATACTTACGTGGCGGACCTGATACAGATTCCACCCATTTGTAATCGAGAAATCCCGCATTTTTTAGTCGGGTTAATAAAGGATATAAGGTTCCCTCCACGACCATGATTTGAGCGGATGTTAATTCAGTCAGCATTGTAGACGCATACACTTCACCCCTCGAAATAATTTGCAGAATACAGAATTCCAATATTCCCTTCCGCATCTGCACCTTGGTATTTTCAATATCCATCGGTTATTTATTTTTTTGATGGGTCAAATGTATAAAAGGTACTATGTAATACAAAGTACCTTAGAAAAAATATTTTTGATTTATGGATAAACGGTGAGTAATTTGTGTCGAATGGCTTAATCAGCCGCACTCGAAATCGAACGCATGTTTAAAGAAGTCTCGTTGCCACTCGCCTTTTACAATCGGGATACCTGGTTGAAAGTCGCGTTTTTTGGTATTTGTGTTTTCATGGCCGGCTTCTCCCTTTATTTTACGGATGGTTTAGTGAGCAAACTCGAGGAGCGCGAAAAACAACAAATCGAATTATATGCGGAAACTATTCGGTATGTGATGACGAGTGATGAGAATGCCGACATTAATTTTTTCTTTGAGCGCATTAAGAAGATCAACGAAAACAATACGATTCCTGTGATTTGGAAAGATGGAAGTGGCCACTTGAATTCCATCAATATTGCGATGTCTGAGTCGCTTTCTATAGAGGAAAAGCAAACATTGCTCCAATCCAAACTCAAAGAGATCATCGCTGAAAATAATAAACCCATCGAAATGGACATGGGTTTTCAAAAGGAATATATCTATTACGGCAATTCAAAATTGCTAAAATTATTACGTTACTACCCACTTTCCCAGCTCTTGGTCGTCTTAATCATTGGGTTTTTGGGCTATATCTTTTTCTCCTATTCACGCCGAGCGGAACAAAATCGCGTTTGGGTAGGACTTGCCAAAGAAACAGCACACCAGCTCGGTACACCCTTGTCATCTCTGACAGCTTGGGTTGAAATTCTTCGGAATGAACCCACCATCAATCCGGAAATTGTGATTGAGTTATCGAAAGATATTCAGCGACTTGAGACCATTACCACCCGTTTTTCAAACATTGGTTCCATGCCAATTTTGAAGAAAGAAGATCTAGAAGAAGTTATAACCAGCTTTATCAGCTACCTGAAAATCCGTATTTCAACCAAAGTCCACATCGAGATTAAGTCGGCCTTAATCCCAAATCAAGAGGCGAATGTCAACAAATACCTATTTGAATGGGTGATTGAAAACATTTGTAAAAATGCGGTGGATGCCATGGGTGGAACGGGGGACATGGTGATTTACTTGCATGAGGGAAAGAATAATCAACTTTACATAGACATTAGCGATACTGGAAAAGGAATTCCAACGTCCAATTTATCGAAGGTATTCTCACCCGGGTTTAGTACCAAAAAACGTGGTTGGGGCCTAGGCTTAACCTTAGCGAAACGGATCGTTGAAAATTACCATGAAGGAAAATTAAGCATTAAGTCTTCCGAGTTAAATAAGGGAACGACCTTCCGTATTTCGTTGCCTAAACCTGCGGTGTCATGAGTTCATCTAACGTCGTTTTTGGTTCAGCTTTGGTCGTTATTACCATTGGTTACCTATTAAAAAGTGCGGGATTTATTCAAGCGCATGACGCCAAATCGGTCTCTAAATTTCTCATGCACACGACTTTCCCGGCGTTGGTTTTTACAACAATGACGCACATAGATTTGTCGGCAGACCTCATGTGGCTCCCACTAATCGCCATGAGTTTCGGGATGGTATCTTCTTATATCGGTTTTTTGATGTTCAAAAAAGAACCGAGTGAATATCGAGGAATTCTGACTATGGGATCAGCTGGATGGAATTTAGGCCTATTTGCGTATCCATTGATTGAAGGAATTTGGGGTTGGGCAGGCTTAACCTACGCCATCATGTTTGACTTAGGGAATTCGGTCATCAACTTCATGGTGAATTATGGTATGGGAACTTATTTGTCGGCAGAAAAACCCAAAGGAAATATCTACAAACACATACTCAAGCGTATATTTTCTTTACCTCCCCTCCTGGCGATGCTTTTGGGCTTGGCGATGAATATGGGACACATTCAGATTCCGGTCTTGGCTTCGGAAATTATTGATACAATTGCCAAAGGAAATAAACCGATGGTTTTATTACTTATGGGTATCTATTTTAGCGTCCGACTACCTAAACGTAGTTATTTAAAAGTATTTCAGGTATTGTCCTTTCGATATGCATTCGGCTTAAGTATCGGTCTCCTACTCTATTACACGACGCCGTTCGCATTTGAATATCGTAATATGATCCTCATTTGTTTAGTCCTTCCCGCTGGTATGACCTTAATTACTTATGCCGATGAATTAAATTTTGATACGGGAATCGCAGCGGCTTTAGTGAACTTTTCTATGCTTATTAGCTTTGCGCTAATGTGGTTACTCGTGGGCATTTTCCAAATGACCACCCATTAAACCAAATAAAATTGGTATTTTTGCCTGAACAATTACGGCCCGAATCGGTTAGTAATTGGTAAATCAACACACTTTATGGTCGTACCTTATAAAAACCAGAACAAGGGCAAAAAAGAGCAAGTTGCCGACATGTTCAATTCAATTTCCCCTAAATACGATTTTCTGAATCATTTACTTAGTGGTGGAATTGATATTATTTGGCGCAAAAAGGCTATCAAATTACTGAAAGACAAAGGCATCAAAAGTGTACTTGACATCGCGACCGGAACTGGAGATTTCGCGATCGAAGCACTCAAAATAAACCCCGATAAGATTGTGGGCGTAGACATCTCTGCCGGTATGCTCGCATTCGGGAAAGAGAAAATCAAAAAACTTGGCCTAGAAGATAAGATAACCTTACAGATGGGAGACTCTGAAAAACTACCCTTTTCAGACAATAGTTTCGATGCCATCATCGTTAGTTTTGGTGTGCGTAATTATGAAAACTTAGAAAAGGGCCTGACAGATATGTTGCGCGTTTTAAAATCGGATGGATATTGTGTGATTTTGGAATTTTCAAATCCACGCAGCTTTCCGATGAAGCAATTATATTCGTTCTATTCAAATTACTGTTTACCGCTTTTAGGCAAGCTTATTTCAAAAGATCCAGCAGCGTATACCTATTTGCCTGAATCCGTTGAAGCATTTCCAGATGGACCAAATTTTATATCCATTTATGAAAAAGTTGGCTTCATCAAGACCAATTGGATTCCCATGACCGGTGGTATTTGCTCCATTTATTTGGGCAGAAAAGCCCCCAAAGATAAACCAATCAAAACTCCAAAAATTGAAGCGGCATAAGCTTATTTTTAGCCTAATTTTTAGTTTAAGTATGTTTGCTGGCTTAGCGCAACAGAAAAAATACACGCGCGTTTTTCATGAATTTTATGATGAAAAACCACTGCATTTTGGGTTTTTATTTGGCTTTGCCTCTTCGAATTTTAATCTAAGTACCCGAGCAGAATTACCCACTGGAACCTACCTGTATTCCCCTCGAAATTTCGGATTTCAAATTGGCGGTCTTGCAAATTATGCATTAAGCCCACATTGGGAGGTAAAATCAGGGGTCAATATTGCCTTGTATGATCGGCAGTTAAGTTTAGATGCGGGCGGCACCGTTCCAGAAGTTTTAACTCGTGAATCAACATGGTTGGAAATCCCCGCACTCATCAAATACCGCTCAATCCGACGAAAAAATCACCGTGTTTACATGACAGGAGGACTAAAATTTGGTATTGAGGCAAATGTTAAGAAAAAAAGCTCTGCATTGACAACAAACATAGCTGACCTATCCCTTGAATACGGAATTGGTCTTGAGCAATTCTTTCAGTTTTTTAAGTTTACGCCAGAGATACGCTTTTCACATGGGTTGGTCAATATGTATTCTGCTCCAGGAAGAGCGGGAACACCATGGTATATGAATGTGAATAACCTGAAGACCCATTCGGTAGGTCTAATCATCAACTTTGAATAACTAAGGCAAATCTTTTCTCGCCTTAGTTGGGTCAATGACCGTTACCAACGTAGAGACAGCTGAAGCTCCAAACCAACCAGAACCCTGTAGATTTGAGTTTTTATTCGTGTTCACAAAATTCGTGGGTATATTCGCTGCAGGACGTGCAAAAAGCCCCGCATTATTTAATTCCAAACGTGCCTGGGAGTAAAAACTGAATTGATCTAACGAAATAGAATACAACTCTAATTTAAGTTTGTCGTTGGCCACGTACAATTCCGGATTAATGGCCCGACGAATCGGAAGATTAAACATTAAACCATCAGTACCACTAACTTTTTGCAAAGCTGAGTCATAAAAAACCAATAAATCAGAAGTAGCATTAAAGAGTTTACCATTTTTATAGAACTTCAAGCGGTAACAATTACCCTCACCTTTCAAATCATTTCCAAAAAAACGAGCCTCAAAACCCTCTTTAGGCTTTCCTTCGCCCGTTTGACCCGGATTTGCAGTGGCTTTCTTGTACGCAATTGAATCAATGGGCGGTACGGGATTCATTTTAGCCGACGCAATAAATGTATCGCTTCCTGTTTTGACTGTCAACTGATACGTCCGACCCACTTGGCCTAATCGTCTAGTTGAATCAGCAGGGGCCCAAACGTAAAGACCTGGAGTTTGCGTGCTTTCCACAAAACGGTATTCATTCGCCGAATCATCTTTCACAATGACCTCAGCAGCTCTGATGGCTTGAGCAGGTCCATTATCGAAAAAATCTTGTGAGCGTGTTAATGTAATTTTCTGCGTGCCTGGAAGATTGGTCAGGGTCGACTCCACAACCAAAAAACGATCAGATTGAGGACTTTCTAAAGTCACAATATCCTCGCAAGAGAATAAAAATAGGGATAGCAATAGAATGAGATAGCGCATCTTAAAACGTAAAATTATAGGTGACAGCCGGAACAAACGAACCAATGATAGATAATTGAACAGCCTCTGTTTTCATGGTATTCGTTTCGTTAGGCTGCGTATAAATTGAAAAAGGATTTCGTTTGTTGTACACATTATACACAGAAAAAACCCACTCAGAAGAACCCTTACCAAATAAGGCTTTCTTGTTTTTCTTAGTCGCTGAAAAATCCAATCGATGGTAATCTGGAACCCGAATATTTCCGCGTGTTCCCGGAAGCGTTTGCGGATAAGCAATTCCCTCGAATATGTATTTCTGAGAAGGAATTGAATAAGGAACGCCCGTTATATAGGCAAAATTGGCACCAAATGACCATTTGGCCGACAACGTATATTGTCCTACAATATTCAATGTATGCGTACGGTCATAGCGATTTACATACCATTTATCGTTGTTCAATCCTTCAATTAAACGCTCTGATCTGGCCAACGTATAACTGACCCAACCCGTTAGCTTACCCACATTCTTTTTCACATAAAATTCGGCTCCATAGGCGCGACCTTTGCCAAAAAGCAAATCCTTTTCAAACAAGGGATTCAAAAACAAATTCGCACGATCTGCATAATCAATCTGATTCTGCATTTCCTTATAATATACCTCAACAGATGTCTCATAATCATTGCCACTTTCGCCTAAATTCTTGAACAAGCCTAACGCAACCTGATCCGCAATTTGAGGTTTGATGTTATTTGTAGACGAAGTCCAAACATCCAAAGGTGTAGATGCAGCTGTGTTAGACATTAAATGCACATATTGCGCCAAGCGATTATAGGAGGCCTTGAAAGAAGAATTCTCCCCCACTTTCAAGTTCATCGCAAAACGAGGCTCCCAATTTCCATAATTCGCCACTGAGGCAGTTGGCGCAATCTGAATAGGCTTCAACGTAAATGAAGTCGGATTCTCAATACTAGCAGGCACTGAAATTCGCTCATAATATACGCCATCATCGCTTCGGTAATCATAATTTGAATAGCGAATGCCGTATTGAACGGAAAGGCGAGGACTTAATCTCCATTCATCACCAACATAAGCAGATAATTCCACACCACTTTTATTTGACTGACCAAACTCACGTCTATCCCCATTCGATGAAGCAACCGCTTTGCCTGGAGAAAATTGATATGTCAAAACCTGTGCCCCAAACGTTAAGGTATTATCTGGCGTTAGGTAATACGTGAAGTCAGGTTTGAAACTTAAGTTTTCAATATTCGATGTCCAACGAAAGGCATCCGTTGGACGCTTATTTTTTAAATCAGAATCCAATAAATAATCATAATTACTGTAAAAAGCAGTTGCATTTAAGAACAACTTATTCGAGAAGACGTGGTTCCAACGCGCCGAAATTGTGCTATTACCCCAATTGAATCCAAAGCCCGTTCCAAAAACATCCCTTCCGAAATAACCCGATAAGAATACCGTATTCTTTGAATTGATGTTGTAATTCACTTTGGCGGTTAAATCATAAAAATTAAACGCCGCATCTGCATTGTTCCCCGTTAAAAACGGTTTAGCCAAAACATCAATGTAGGAACGTCTCGCAGCCACAATAAATGAAGCCTTATCTTTAATCAAGGGTGCCTCAATTGAAATTCGAGAAAAAATAACCCCAATTCCACCGTTAACCTCAAGTTTTTTGGCATTACCCTCCTTCATTTTAACATCAAGAATAGATGATACACGACCACCGTATTGAGATGGAATGCCGCCTTTGAATAACTTCACATCCTTAACTGCATCTGGATTAAATACGGAGAAAAAACCAAACAAATGAGATGAATTATATACGGGAGCATCATCGAGTAAAACTAAGTTTTGATCCACCCCACCACCACGGACATTGAAACCTGATGCGCCTTCGCCAACAGTTGAAACGCCTGGCAATAATTGAATCGCACGAACTAAGTCAACCTCGCCCAACAAAGCAGGAATCTTCCGAATGGTCTTTATGTCAATTTTGTTTACTGACATTTCAATACCCTTGACATTCTCGTCTAAAGAATTGGCTAAAACCCTAACCTCAGCCAATTCATTCGAAGCAGGAACTAATTCGATATTTAAGGTTTGATTCTTGGAGGAAAAAGTAACTTTTCGCTCTTCCTTCACATACCCAGACGAAGAAAAAACTAAGGTAAAATCACCCGGCTGCACCGACAAACTAAAGAAACCGTATGTGTTAGTCACATTACCAGTCTTTAATTCCTTGATGTAAATGCTCGCTCCGATGATACCTTCGCCACTCGAGGCATCTTTAATATACCCACTCAGCGTTGCCTTTTGGGCAAACGAGGAGAAAGCAACGAGTAAAAAAATAAAAACGGAGAGTATTCGAAAATTCATGAAATTAAATATAAGGAACAAAGATAACGCCAAAAATACAAAATTGTTGTATTAAGGATTTTTATAGAATAATCGGTAATATAATTCCATTATGTTTTTTAAATAAGTTTTTTTTGTAATTTGTTCCAATAAGCAACTAGACCAACGCATGGACTTGAAAATTTTTGGAAAAATTATACGTGAAAAAAGAAATAACCTCAACTTACGCCAGGAGGAGTTAAGTGAAAAAAGTGGTGTAGCAATCAAAACGATTCATTCAATTGAACTTGGAAAAGGGAATCCAGCCATCAAAACTATTTTACGCATATTTAACATACTCGAACTCGATTTCATCGTTGTCTCGGCCAAAACTATTGTAAATCAATAAATTATGGAACAAGCCATTAGTTTCGAACGGGTACCCACCCACATTTTCGACGATTCAGAAAAAGCATCTAAGGCGGTTGCACATGAAATCGGCGCACTGATTAGACAGCAGAATCAGGAGAAAAAACCTACTGTACTGGGATTGGCCACTGGATCTTCTCCTAAGAAAGTCTATCAGGAATTAATTCGTCTCCATAAAGAAGAAGGTTTAAGTTTCAAGAACGTTTACACCTTTAATTTGGATGAATACTATCCGATGGAGCCGGATTCCGTGCAAAGTTATACGCGCTTCATGAAAGAGCAATTATTTGATCAAGTGGATATACCGGTAACAAATTACCATATTCCTGATGGGACTCTTGCCTACGATAAAATTCCAGAGTTTTGTAGAGACTACGAGGAGAAAATCGAGAAACTAGGCGGGTTTGATTTCTATTTATTAGGTATTGGACGCAACGGACACATTGGTTTCAATGAACCAGGCTCCATTATTACCTCTAAAACACGTTTAATGACGCTCGACATCCTAACGAAAATCGATGCCGCGATTGACTTTGGTGGATTAGAAAAAGTACCCAAAAAAGCTATCACGCTTGGAATCGACAAAATCATGCATGCCAAACGTATCGTTTTGCTCGCATGGGGAGAGCATAAAGCGGAAAGCGTTGCTCGGGCTGTTGAAGGACCTGTTACCTCCGAAATTCCCGCTTCCTATTTACAACAACATCCAAATACAACCTTCATTTTAGACGAAACGGCTGCCTCTTTATTGACACGAATTAAAACACCATGGGTCGTTGATTCTGTTACTTGGGATCGCAACATGATTAAAAAAGCCGTAACACACTTATCGTTAACGTTGAACAAACCCGTTCTTAAACTAACCACAAAGGATTATAATGAGCAGGGAATGTCAGAATTACTATCCCTTTACGGACAGTCACACGAAATCAATATTGAAGTATTCAATTACTTACAGCATACAATAACTGGTTGGCCCGGTGGCAAACCCAATGCCGACGATACCCATCGGCCGGAACGAGCCTTTCCTGCGCGTAAAAAAGTCATTATTTTTAGCCCCCATCCGGACGATGACATCATCTCCATGGGGGGAACTTTTCAGCGCTTACACGACCAAGGCCACGATGTGCATGTCGTTTATCAGACATCGGGAAACATCGCGGTGGCGGATGATGAAGCGCTCCGATTTGCTGAATTTGTGATAGATTTCAACGAAAAATTTGAAAGCAGAAATGCCAAGACAAATAAGATCTACAAGGAATCCGTTAAGTTTCTCAAAGGAAAACGTGACTCCGAAGTAGACATTGAATCCGTTCGCAAGATCAAAGGACTCATTCGTCAAGGTGAAGCAAAAAATACGTGTCGCTTCGTAGGCATAAAAAGAGAGAATGCACATTTCTTAAATATGCCATTCTACGAAACCGGGACTATCCGTAAAAAGCCTTTAACAGAACCGGATATTCAATTAATCATGGACATCATCGAGGAGATTCAGCCACACCAAATCTACGCCGCAGGCGATTTGGCAGACCCACATGGAACGCACAAAGTGTGCCTAGACGCTATTTTCGAGGCGATTACGCGCTTGAAACACAGGGAATACATGAAAAATTGTTGGGTTTGGTTATACAAAGGAGCCTGGGCAGAATGGGATATCGACCAAATTGAAATGGCCGTACCTATGTCGCCAGATCAGGTGTTCAAAAAACGTATGGGCATTTTCAAACATCAATCCCAAAAAGATGGAGTGGTTTTCCAAGGGGAAGATTCACGCGAATTTTGGCAACGTGCCGAAGAACGTAACCGGGGCACCGCAGAACTGTATAATAAATTAGGCCTCGCCGAATACGAGGCCATGGAGGCTTTTGTTCGCTGGCGTTTTTAAGCCAGTGCCTCAAATAATATCTCGGCGGTATGCTTCGCGTGGCGTTGCGTACCGTCGTGAATTTGATGACGGCAACTTGTCCCAGACGCCACAATTTCAACCTCTGGCCCTTGCGCACGCACCGTTGGGAACAATACTAATTCCCCAATTTGCATCGACAAATCATAATGCTCTTTCTCATATCCAAACGAACCTGCCATTCCACAACATCCCGAAGGGATTAATTGAACCTCAAAATTTACCGGTAATGACAAGGCTTTTTTAGCGGACACTAAGGAGCTCATGGATTTTTGTTGGCAATGTCCATGCAACTTCAACAAGCGTTTATCTGCTTTAAATAACGATTTATCAATCCGCTTTGCATCTGCTTCACGTGCAATAAACTCCTCTAATAAAAGTACATTTTTACTTAAATCTTGGGCTTTTGTTAGCCAAGCATCGGAAACTAAATCCGGATATTCATCTCGGAAGGTTAAAATGGCTGATGGCTCAATTCCTACTAACGGAATGTCTTCTGTTACAAGCTCTGCCCATAATTCCACATTCGCCTGAGCTAATTTACGTGCCTCATCTAGCATGCCTTTCGACAAGAACGATCGACCCGAAATCGGATGCGCCATCGTGCGAACTTCGTATCCTAAAGCTTCTAGCAATAAAACGGCTTTCCGCCCTACCTCAGCATCGTTATAGTTGGTGAACTCATCCACAAACAAATAAACGGCCTTCATAGAATCAATCGATTTTCGCCCTTTCAACCAAGAGCGAAGTGATTGCTTCGCAAGCCAAGGCATCGTGCGGTCAGGATGGAAGCCGACTAGTTGGTTCGATATACGACGCAAAAACGGCGTACCCATAACCGCGTTATATAGTGCAGGAACATACGAAGCTAGGGAAGAAATGGTTGCGAAATGGCCAACTAGCCAGCTGCGCAAAGGCGTACCATTTTCTTTTTGGTATTGATATAAAAACTCCATTTTCAGCTTGGCCACATCGACATTGGAAGGACATTCGGACTTACATCCCTTACAAGCCAAACATAAATCCATTACTTCTTTAATCTCTTTATGATTAAAGCGATTTGGCTGCGTAGAGCGAGTCAAAAACTCACGCAAGATATTGGCACGTGCGCGCGTCGTTTCTTTTTCATTGCGGGTAGCCATGAATGAAGGGCACATGGTTCCCCCTGAGATAGGCGTTTTCCGGCAATCCCCCGAACCATTACATTGTTCAGCGTGCTGCAAGATATCTTGCCCTTCATAGCGGAAAGCAGTGTTAAACTCGGGAGTTTGTTGGCCCGCCTCATACCGCAAAAATGTATCCATCGGCGGGGTATCCACGATCTTATTGGGATTGAAAATACCCTTGGGATCCCACCAAGATTTTAAATCCCGCATTAATTGGTAGTTGGCCTCACCCACCATCCACGGAATAAATTCTCCACGTAAACGGCCATCTCCATGTTCACCTGAAAGCGAACCTTGATATTTTTTAACCAAACGCGCAATCTCTTCAGCAATATGGCGAAACTGTTTGTGGCCTTCTTCTGTCTTTAAATTAATAATCGGGCGCAAGTGTAATTCGCCTGAACCTGCATGTGCATAGTGCACACAGTATAAATTATTGGCCGTTAAAATCTCATTAAATTCGGCGATAAATGCAGGTAAATCATTTACATCGACCGCGGTATCTTCAATCACTGCAACTGCTTTTTCGTCACCTGGAAGATTAGAAAGCAAGCCTAAACCTGCCTTACGCAAATCCCAAACCTTCTTTACATCACCTCCCGTTATATAAGGAAAATGATACCCAAAGCCTGCTGCGCGCATCGCTTTCTCAACTTCCTGCGCTTGTTTGGCTAAACTTTCCGCATCTTCTGCACGTAACTCCACCACCAAAATCGCGCCTGGATCGCCTTCAACAAAGAAGCGATTTTGACTTTGTGCAGCATTTGCTTTGGTGCATTCTAAAATATAATGATCCATCAATTCAGAGGCTGATGGATTAAATTGCAATGCGATCAGATTTGCCCGAAGCGCTTCATCTATGGTATTAAAATGCGCACAAACCAATCCCAAATGTGCAGGAGGCAACGGATCTACGTGTAATTTAATACGCGTAGCAAAACAGAGCGTACCCTCTGAGCCAGCTAATAAATTACAAAAATTAAACGTTGGTTTACCAGCAATAAATGCATTGGAATTCAACAACATGTCAACTGCATATCCTGTGTTCCGACGCTTAATACTTGGCTTAGGGAATTCAGACTGAATATTTTTTTGATTTTCTGGGTCAGATAAAGCGGCTAATGTTTGGGTGTAAATAGTATGCAAGCGACTCCCAGCTGGCAACTGCTTTAAAGTCTCAAACGGATCTTCTGATTCAAATGTCACAAAAGTTCCATCGGATAAATAACCTTCAACAGCCAAAACATGGTCGCGCGTTGACCCATAAACCACAGAATTTGAGCCACAGGCATTATTTCCTAGCATCCCTCCGATCATCGCACGATTAGCCGTAGATGTTTCTGGACCGAAAAATAAACCATGCTTTTTCAACTCAACATTCAACACATCACGTACGACACCGGGCTCAACCCACACATAGGATTCCTCCTTATTTACTTCAAGAATGCGATTGAAAAATTTAGAAACGTCCACTACCAGACCGGAACCAACAACCTGGCCAGCTAATGAGGTACCGGCCGTACGGGGAATCAAGGAGATTTGATGTGCATCAGCAAATGAAATCAAGGTTTGAAGATCCGCCTGCGTTTCAGGTATCGCAACACCGAGTGGCATTTCACGATAGGCTGATGCATCCGTAGCATACAAGGTCCGCATCACGGTATCCGTAAAAAGGCTTCCTTGTAATTTTTCAGATAAATCTGCTAATACAGATGCTACTTCCTCCTTGATCATAAAAATCTAAAATTAAAAAACAGATTGTAATTTACGTAAACGAGTAATAAGTAACAATTGCGCCAATATATACGTACTCATCACCCAGAATGAATTCCCCGGAATCGCATAATAAAACTTGCCTAAAGCCAATAAACTATCAGAAATTACAAAAAACAAGGCCCCAAAAAAGATTACCTTATCCCCCATTTTAATTCCAAAATATAGCATCGCCCCAAGTGCAACCGCATAGACTAGTACCGGAAAACGTAATGCCTCAGACAAATGGGGCCATAAAAAAGAAAGCAAACTTACCACGTAGACCATAATAGCACCCAGTGACCAATGCCAAAACTGACTTGTGTGCACATGAAACAAGCGAATATAGGCAAATTGCATAATCAAAAAACTTCCCAAACCTAACTGAAAAAACAAGGGATTATCACCCGGGAGAAGTAAAAAAACATCTCCCAACCAAGCAAACAATAGAACAACTAATAAAGTTTTCGATTCTAAACCCGCAAACCCAGCTAAGAGTAGCATCAATAAGGGTTTGGTCACATAGCGAGCTTCAGGAAATACCCAAGGTGCCAAAAGCTCTAGGACAGCATCCACATAAAATAAGCGTAAGCACCATTCCGATAGCCCCATCTTATTCATCTAGGTATTTTCCAGCACAAATTTCTTTTTCGATAATGAAGTTAGGCCGACTCTTTGACTGGAAGAAAATACGTAAAATATACTCCCCAAGTACACCAATTGCCATTAATTGAATTCCGCCAAACAAGATAATTACAAAAAGCAAAGCAGTAAAACCTTCAATAACTTGATCAAAAAACATTTTTTTCACCACAACAAAAATCAAATAAATCACCGAAGAAACAATTGCGAACCCTCCTAAAGAGGTGACAAACTTGATTGGAAATTCACTGAAATTATAGATGCCATTTAAAGCGAGCTGTACTAATTTACTGAATGAATATTTGGAATCTCCAGAAGCCCGCTCTTGCCGGTCGTAAGCTATACCAATTTGCTTAAAGCCAATCCAGGTACGCATCCCACGGATGAAACGGCTCTCCTCAGGCATTTTATTAAGCACATTAACCACACGCCGACTCATAAATGAGAAATCACCGCTGTCCAACGGAATATCTATGTTGGCAATTTTCTTCAAAATTCGATAAAAAATAAAATAAGCAAAACGCTTATAAAACACCTCTTTCCGTTTCTCACGCACAGCATAAACAACATCATATCCCTCTTGAAATTTGGCATAAAACGTATCTAATAATTCAGGTGGATCTTGCAAATCCCCATCCAATACAAATACACCTTCAGACCCCCGTGCAACCGAAAGACCTGCCGTAAGGGCCAGTTGGTGACCATGATTACGCGACAACAAAACAACATGGAAACGTGGATCACTCAAGGCTAATTGCTGTAACATGGTGCGGGAGTTATCCCGACTGCCATCATCGATTAACACCGCCTCCAAGTTTATGGCTGATTGATCCATGATCTTCACAAGCCGGTCGGCCAACATAGGAAGATTACTTTCTTCGTTGTAGACAGGAATAACAAATGAAACTTGGGGTGTCGAATTAGGCATAAATTAATAGCGGTATTTACCTTGTTTAAAATCAAAAATCAGAACTTCTGTCCCATTTTTGCGCTTTAAAATTACGGAATCTTTTCGCAGCGTATCAATTCGTTGGATAAATTTATCTGAAGGCGATAAATACAAATTTACTAATTGCGCATCTGCGACATTGTAAGCTCCTCCTGCCAAATGCTTCGAATTCAAAAAATTAGTGACTTTCGATGGATAAAGTATCGTATCTCCTTCCGCATATTGGGCATGTAATTTATCAGCAATACGTATATAAGGATTCCCAATTCGCCCCACGGACGATGTGTATTTCTGAGGTTTGTCCTCATAAAGTGGTAGAAATGCAAAAATTAAAAAATAGGCTTGAATAAAAACAAACAAGCCTGCTATAAATCGAATCCAAATGGGTTTTTGAAATACAAATTCCATAAAACCCACCGAGATGAAAATACCAAAGGGCAAACCAAACCCTGCATACCGGATAAAGTACCCAGTAGTGGTACCCGCGTTTAGGGCCGTCGCAATCAATACACAAATAGGCAGCAAAATTTGAATCAAGCCAAAAATATAAAAGCGACGTTTCTCAGGATTGAAATCTTTTAGCCAGGTATATATTCCATAACCGAATAAAACTAAAGCTACTCCACCGAAACGGTAACCTTGTTTGGCATATAAATCATTCGTCCAAAAAAACAGATCGGACAATATCATTACGGTGCGCTTGAGTAGATTACTAAAATTAGCGGCTTCGATCCAACCAGGAATCGGGCCGTTGGCATTCAAGTAAGCTAAATACTGAGCTCCAGCATCCGCTTGATAAGCTAAAAAATAACGCCCGGGTCCTAAGGTCATCCAGCCAAGAAAAGGAATGATAATTACGACTGCGCCTATACTTAGGCGCGTCCATATTTCCTTCGAACGCAAATTCAGGAGCGCATAAATCCCTTGCCCAACAAGAACCAGCGCGGTTAGATAGGTAGAAAAGAGTGCTAATATACTCGTCAATATCCAACCCGTTAAATCTTTAGATTTGATCCCTTGCTCACTTTTCGGGTGGATAAGTTTCCAGTAAAAGAAATTGGATGCCGTCGCGAAAAACATCGAAGTTGCATAATTACGGGCTTGTTGGCTATACACCACAAAAAACGGCTCAATCACCGCAAAAGCAAGCAGCGCAATCTGCCAAGTGATTTTGGGATAGATTTTTCTTGACCAAAAAAACATGAGCCAGACGGTCAGCATGTTAAAAAAGACGGATATACCTCGAACGGTTCCATCCCCTTTTCCGAAGAAAAATGTCACTATTTTAAGCAACAGGTCATGAACGAGACTATTTCCACTGACATCTCCACGGGCATCTGCATCCAACCATGCCTTTATCCCGCGAGGTGCCCAAAAATCTGCTGGAGTAAATGTCTTTCCGGGTTGCATCAAGTCACTCATCCCGCCGATATTTATATTCCCCACGGCAATCATCATGCTTTGTTTCTCGTCGCCGAAAAGGCTGTAGGAACCAATTTGGTAAACCCTCAAAACGAATCCGAGAATCATCAGGCCAAAAAAAGCTGAAACAAGAATCGTTTTATTCCCCATGATTATGGTTAGGTGGTTAAACACAAAAATCACTTAACTAGGCCGCTAAGTGATTTTTGCTATTTTATTCATTTGATTTTTTTATGATCCACATGCTTCACAAGCGTCTGGATTATCTAATGAACAGGTCATATCAGCTTTATTTTGATCATCATCTGTTGAGAACGAAGCCGCAGCCTGTGCCGCGTGAGCCGCGTACTGCAACTCGGTTTCGTTCACTTCATTTGTTTGCTCAATGGAAACTTCAGCTTGTTTTTCAATTGTAAACTTGATTGCATCCGCAGCTGCTTTGGTACGTAAGTAATACATACCAGTCTTTAAGCCAAGTTTCCACGCGTGGAAGTGCATCGAAGTTAATTTTCCAAAATTGACATCCTGAATGTGAATATTCAAACTTTGCGATTGACAGATATAAGCGCCGCGGTCTGCAGCCATCTCCAAGATTGTTTTTTGCTTAATCTCCCAAACAGTCTTATAAAGCTCTTTTAAATTTTGAGGAATTTCTGGGATACTTTGAACTGATCCGTTTGCTGAAATCAATTTGTTTTTCATTGAATCATTCCAAAGATTTAACTTAATCAAATCTTTTAACAAGTGCTTATTAACAATCGCAAATTCACCAGACAATACACGACGTGCATAGATGTTAGATGTATATGGTTCGAAACACTCATTATTTCCCAGGATCTGACTTGTAGAGGCCGTTGGCATCGGAGCTACTAACAACGAGTTACGCACCCCATGCTCCACAACATCACGACGCAATGTTTCCCAATCCCAGTTTCCTGAACTTGGTGTTACGTTCCACATATCAAACTGGAAAACACCTTTTGAAATTGGAGAACCCTCCCAAGTTGAGTATGGACCTTCTACTTTCGCCAATTCCATGGATGTTTCCATCGCAGCGTAATAGATTGTTTCAAAAATATCTTTATTCAATTGTTGCGCCTCCTCTGATTCAAACGGCATACGTAACATAATGAATACGTCTGCTAATCCTTGAACCCCTAAACCGATTGGGCGATGACGTAAGTTTGAATTACGCGCTTCTGGAACCGGGTAGTAGTTGACATCAATCACCTTATTCAAGTTGCGTGTCGCTACTTTTGTTACCTCATAAAGTCGCTTATGATCAAAAGCTGGTGTGCCTTCTTCGGTGGTATGAATAAATTTCGGTAACGCTAAAGAAGCTAAATTACAAACCGCTACCTCATCTTTTGACGTATATTCCATGATCTCCGTACACAAGTTCGAAGATTTGATGGTTCCTAAATTCTTTTGATTAGACTTATTGTTCGCATGATCCTTGTACAACATGTACGGAGTACCCGTTTCCGTTTGCGACTCTAATACTTTAAACCAAAGCTCCTGCGCTTTCACAACAGAGCGCGCTTTGCCTTCTAATTCATACTTAGTATATAATGCCTCAAACTCATCGCCGTATACGTCAGATAAACCTGGGCACTCATGCGGACAGAAAAGAGACCACTCTTCGTTGCTCTCTACACGCTTCATAAATAAATCCGGAATCCAAAGTGCGTAGAACAAATCACGCGCACGCATTTCTTCTTTTCCGTGGTTCTTTTTCAATTCCAAAAATTCGAATACATCCGCATGCCATGGCTCCAAGTAGATAGCGAAGGATCCTTTACGCTTTCCACCACCTTGGTCTACATAACGTGCCGTATCATTAAATACACGCAACATAGGAATAATCCCATTGGAAGTTCCGTTGGTTCCCTTGATGTATGAGCCCGTTGCACGGATATTATGAATGCTTAATCCTATACCTCCTGCAGACTGAGAAATTTTGGCTGTTTGCTTCAAGGTATCGTAGATTCCTTCGATGGAATCGTCCTGCACCGTTAGCAAGAAACATGAAGACATTTGGGGCTTCGGAGTACCTGCATTAAACAAGGTTGGCGTTGCGTGAGTAAACCAGCGCTCCGACAATAAATTATAGGTCTCAATAGCAGCTGCAATGTCTTTTCCGTGAATACCTACGGCAACACGCATCAACATGTGTTGTGGGCGCTCAGCGATTGCACCTTCCAGTTTTAAAAGATACGATTTCTCCAATGTTTTGAAGCCGAAGTAATCATATCCGAAATCGCGGTCATAAATAATTGCTTCATCTAACTCAACTGCATTCTTCTTGATAATGTCGTAAATCTCTTTAGATAACAAGGCTGCGTTTTGCCCAGTCTTAGGATCAACGTATGTGAATAAACGTTTCATGGTCGCAGAAAACGACTTTAACGTATTCTTGTGCAGATTTGATATCGCAATACGTGCTGCTAGAATGGCATAATCTGGGTGCTTTGTTGTCAGAGACGCTGCCGTTTCTGCTGCCAAATTATCCAATTCGGTCGTTTTAACCCCGTCATACAAACCTGAAATAACCTTTCGCGCAACCTCTAAAGGCTGAACGAAAAAGGGATCCAAGCTATAGCAAAGCTTTTCAATTCTGGCTGTGATTTTGTCAAACTTGACAGATTCGCGACGACCGTCTCTTTTAATTACGTACATGTGTTTCTTAAATAATAATATAAATTAAATACTTCATTTGCCATGAACAAAACTAAGGCAATAAAATTCCACCTGAGAAAAAAAATCTCTTTAAATCAGTCAATTGAACTACTTCAATTTGACTTATTGGCGGTTCTGTTTTATTGCTTTTTGGTTTGCCAAAAACTGAATCATTTTTGACTGCTTAGGCACTACGTAAAATTAGAAAAAATCACCTCCACGTGCAAACTATTTTTTGGCGAAAAACAAAAATAAATAACCCATATTTAAATTACCATATATAATTATTGGCTAGTCAAATCATTACGCCCGATGCATCTTAGAAAAGTACTAGAAAAATATTTTTTACTTTTTTATTTACTCCCATGAAAACCAAAAACTACAAAAATTTACTTATGAAAATATTTTGGTTTTAAAATCAAAAATGATAATTTTGCAACCCGATTAAAGAAGACTAATTCCCAAGAGTCTTTCACAGAACAAATAAACAGACGGCAGGGAATCGTCACGTATAAAGCCATGAAAAAAGACATACACCCAGAATACAAGCAAGTAGTATTCCACGATTTATCAGCTGATTATAAGTTTTTAACACGCTCGTGCGCGCAAACAACTGAAACAACTGAATTTGAAGGTGCTACATACCCGGTTTACAAGCTAGAAGTTTCATCTCAATCTCATCCTTTCTACACAGGAAAGAATGTATTGTTAGACACAACTGGACGTGTAGACAAATTCAACAAGCGTTACGCAAAGAACTAATCCTTCTTAAAGTATAAAGAAAAGCCTCTTCCATTTTTTGGTCGAGGCTTTTTTCGTTTAATTTGCGGTATGTGGAATACGAGCCAACTAATCAATGATCCTCTAATTGTACAGCAATTGTTGCCGCTAACGTATACACGTGAGCTGAAAGACTTTTTGCTAGGCATCAGCACCATCGAATCAAAGTGGCAGGCTGTTGCTACGAAACTACCAATAGACTGTTGGATTCTTGGATCTTGTTTACCCACGCTCGAATTCGTTGAGGCGTTGGCAGCGCTTGAACCAAACACATGCCTAATTTGGGAGGATCAATGGCTGGCATATCGATCCAGTAACCCCATAAATCCACGCACTTTATCCACAAAAAAGCTTGTAAATCAGCCTATTTTCATCGCCCACCCCGAAGACTTTATACAGGCCAACGACTACGCGCTACGAAACGAAATTCAACCCAATAACCGTTCGTTAACGGACTTTAAGGAATCCGGAACGACCTTAATAACACCTGAAAACTGTTACATAGACCCGAGTGCTATGCTAAACGGAAGCATACTAGACGCAAGTTTAGGTCCCATTTATATTGGCCAAAATGTTAATGTACAAATTGGGACACTTATCCAAGGACCTGCTGCCTTATTAGCCGGGTGCATAACCAATATTGGCGCAAAAATTCGCCCCAATACCACCATAGGTGAAAAATGTAAAGTTGGCGGCGAAATAAGCGCATCCATTATCTACCCATTCACCAATAAATCACATGATGGATTTTTAGGCAATTCCATACTCGGCTCCTACTGTAATTGGGGCGCCATGACCACCACGTCCAACGTCCGAAATGACTTACAGAAAGTAAACGTATATGATTATACGAAAATGGGTATGCGTGCAACTACGATCAAATCATTC
>NZ_CBAUBA010000015.1:0-59427 GCF_964796385.1 Aquirufa sp.
CTCCGTCTCATTCTTATCCACATCCTTAATTAACATGCGAAGTTTCCCATCCACTTGTTTACGCAATTTCGTATTGGTCCCCAAGTTCCCTGCCACAAAATCTATATCCCCATCGTGATCAAAATCGCCAGCCGTTAATCCGCTCCAGAAACCTGTCAACTCCTCCAATCCATTTTCAATTAACGTGAATTTCCCCTTTTGATTTTCAAACAATTTAATCGGCATCCAATCTCCTACAACCGTTAAATCTTGATCTCCATCTTTGTCAAAATCGGCCCAAATCGCTTCGGTCAACATCCCTGCTTCACGAAGTTCTGGGGCTAAAGCCTGAGTGCGGTCGGCGAATTGCCCTTTTCCATTATTCACCAACAAATAAGATTTGGGTGAATACCCATAATGGTAAGCTACCACGCGTCCGGCAACAAATAAATCGATATCACCATCGCGATCAAAGTCGCATGGACGAACAACGGATTTATTATCATACATCGCTGGCAGAGCATTTAGGTCACGCGTAAAATTTCCTTTACCATCATTTTTGTAGAGTCGGTCAAACTGTTCAGGCATTTTATCGAAAAACTCATTTCCTCCTGTCACCACATACAGGTCTAAATCTTTATCGCCATCGGCATCAAAAAACAAGGCATCCACATCTTCATAAAGGCTATCCACATAAAACGAAGTCTGGGGTGAAACGGCAAATCCATTCGCTTTTTGAAGGTACAATTGGCCCGCATGATACTTCGGTCCACCCACATAAAAATCTTCTAAACCATCTCCGTTTACATCCCCCACGGCCATTTTAGGACCCTCCATGGAAACCTTAAAAGGAATTAATAACTCACGATTAAAGTCAAAATAGGTGTTTTCTAAATGCAGATAAGGAATTCCTAACGAAGCCGTAACCTCTTCAAACATGGGTTTCGGTTGGACAAAGAACTGGAAATCCTTCACCAAAATCTGTGCATTTTTCTGATCGAGTGTCAACAATTCATTAATCTTGGGATTTTTAATGATTTGCATTTTCTCATTTTCCCAGATAACAATCAATGAATCCACTCGCGCTAATTGGCCGATTCCAAATAATAAAGTAGGCTCTACAGAACTCATAAATCCACGAGTCGGCATCATCTGCTGGAGTTGTTGGCCTTCCTTCGTCCTCAAAATCACCTTCGCCCCGATGCCAAACGTATTCATCCCCTCTCCCTTGAACTTCACTTTCACAAAGTTATTCTTCAATAGCTCACGCGAATGATTCTCGTAAATTCCCGCCGGTTCATTCAGATTGTTTGAAATCAAATCTAAATCGCCATCATTGTCCAAGTCGGCATACGAACTTCCATTCGAAATCCCGGCTTCCTCAAAACCCCAATCCATGGACTTATCCTTAAAACGTAAATCTTTGGAACCTTGAAATAAGTAATTATGCACTTTACCACTCGGCATTAAATCGATAGCCTCTTGGTCCAATTTATGGGAAGTTGGCAAGCCATAATGCAACGAATCCCCTATGACAAATTTGAGGTAATCTAGGTCGTTTGGCCTGCGTAAAATACCGTTTGAAACGAAAATATCTTTCAGACCATCCCCGTCATAATCAGCCATTAATGTACCCCAGCTCCAGTCGGTGGCCGCAACGCCAGAAGAAGCTGCGATATCGGAAAACTTTTGCCCCCCCATGTTCAATTGCAAACAATTCCGGCTATACTGATTGAAATAGCCAAACTGCAATTTGTACATGTAAATATCTAATGGATCCTCGCCAACAGATGATTTCTCAACCTTTTCGTCCTCAGGGTACATGTCCAGCGTCATCACATCTTGATACCCATCATTATTGATATCCGCAATATCGGAACCCATCGAGAAACGACTCAAATGCTTGAAATGCTCTTTGATTCCTTCCTTGTACGTTCCGTCTTTTTGATTGATGTAGTAATAATCGTCTTCGTGGAAATCGTTGCTGACATATATATCGAGCCAACCGTCATTATTTAAATCTGCCACCGAAACGCCCAATCCATAACCCATAGCTGCTTGATAGATGCCAGATTCAGCAGAAATATCCTTGAATTTGCCACCATCGTTGCGGTACAAATAATCTCCCGCCTCGTTATCTTTCAACATCCGCGTGTTCACACGGTCATACGAACGGGTGTTATGTACAGCATGATTCAACAAATAACAGTCCAAGTCCCCATCTTTATCGTAATCAAAAAAGGCAGCTTGTGTAGCAAAACCAGTAAAATCCAGGCCATACTCGCTAGCTTTTTCCGTAAACGTATTGTCACCATTATTGATGTACAATTCGTTTGAACCTTCCATCCCTTTAAAATTACTCACGGCACAAACGTAAATATCCAATAGCCCATCGCCATTAATATCGGCCATGGTCACACCCGTCTTCCAATCTGAAAATCCTTCGATACCCGATTTAATGGATATATCTTCGAACTCCATATTGCCCTTGTTTAGGTACAATTTATTCTTCCCTTGGTTAGACGTAAAAAAGAGATCCACGAGTCCATCATTATTGATGTCACCCGAAGCAACGCCACCCCCGTTATAGAAATAGAGGTAATCCAAAATATTAAATTCAGGCGTTTCCTTGATTTGATTGGTGAAATCAATATGTGTTTTCGAGGCAGGCAATTTCTCGAATAATTGCACATCATCACCCGATCTACACGAAAGGAAACCAATGGATAAAATGAAACATGCGAAATACTTATTCATACTACTTATTATTTTACTTGAAACACTTGTGCTTTGTCATTGTTTTTTGCGAGGACAACAAAATTCCCTCCTTTACCTTTTGCAATAGCCATTTTACGCACTTGACCCATCGTTTTAAATCCAGTCTTTTGCGAAGTTTTTACGGCAAATTTTCCTTTTCCAAGGCCTTGCAACATCAAACCATACAAGGCATCAAAACGACCCCATTCAGGCAGTGAATCAAAGAAATTTCCTGCTAGCAGAATATCAACTTTCCCATCATGGTCAAAATCACCAACTTCAATGCCCCGAATAGGCGAAAATTGTGCTTGGTAAGGCAATGCCTGTAGACTAAAATTCCCTTTGCCATCATTGATTAAGAAGGCCGATTCAGTGGTTGTGATTTGGCGAAGTACCATACCGTCGCGCTGTTCATCGGAATACAACTCCTCTACCGTCTTATTGGCATAATCTTTGTACTTGATAAACTTTTGCTTGATTCCTGGTGTTGCGCGCTGCAATTCCCCTTTCAAGACCATTGGATAGGTATTTCCGTCCTCGGTAACACATGAAATGAGTTGCTCAGCTGTACCATTTTTGTCAAAATCATTAACCGATAAGATAGCAGGGAATTCGGCGGAAGCTTTAATTTTTGAATTCAGTCCAAAGTTCCCCGCAATGAAATCCATGTCCCCATCGCCATCAATATCAGCGGGTTTCAAGCATCCCCAAAGACCCTCTGATCCAGGAACCATTTCTTGCTTAACTAATTTCCGACCACGCTCGTTTTTGAATACCACGATTCCACCCCAGTCTTGGGCAACGACTAAATCAGCATAGCCATCTTTGTTGACATCCACCCATTCCGCATCAGTTACCATCCCCAAATCACCAATCCCAAGCATAAAGCGTTTTGAATAGTTTTTGAAACCACCTGTGCCGTCATTTATGTACAGATTACTGCTAGGGCTCATGCCATATTTCGTGGAAAGCATGCGGGAACCAACAAACAAATCCAAATCTCCATCGTGATCCATATCGGCAGCCGTTACACAAGAGCCATTTTCAAAGATGGTTGGAAAACGAAGATCACGCTTGAAATTCCCTTTCCCATCATTCAGGTATAATAAGTCATGCAATTCAGGCGCATTAATTTCGAACTCATTACTACCCGTTACGACGAACAGATCTAAATCTTTATCACCATCAGCATCAAAGAAAATGGCATCTGTATTTTCCGTGGTTTGATCGAAATTAAAATCGGCCTGCACACTTTTCTTAAACTGACCACTTGCCTGTTGGACAAATAACTGCTTTTTCTGGCCTGCACCACCTCCTAAATAAACATCGTCTAAACCATCCCCATTCACATCGCCCACGGCCATGGCTGGACCTTGCGTGGAGAATTTTTGTTTTAATAAAACATCTCGATCCCAATCATTAAACAAACTTTCTTGATGGGTATAATTCAATGATTTCGAAGTAATATCAGTGAAAAGGGAATTGCCAACAGGTTGCTTAAAGGTAAATTTGCCTGTTGCCTTAGCATAATCTAGCGTGAGCACTTGATCTACTTGAACGGATTTAAGCACCTGCATTTGATCATCAGGCCAAATAACCTGAAGAGAATCGACTTGTCCATTTTGACCTAAGCCAAAAACCATTTGATGATCACTAGAGGATTGAAAACCACGGTTGGGCATTTGCTGCAACACTTTAATTTTACCTCGTTGGAACACGGTCACCTTAGCACCAATCCCATTCAAATTACTTCCAGTTCCCTTTAGGTGAATAGTCAAATAGTGGTTTTTCAACTTCTCGTTGGTCTTATTTTTATACACCGAAAGCGGAGCATTGACGTTATTGACAACTAAATCCAAATCTCCATCATTATCTAAATCACCATAGGCGGATCCATTCGAGAAACCTGGCCCTTCTAATCCCCATGATTTAGCTTGGTTCGAGAAGGTTAAATCACCTTCATTTTTATAGGCATAATTAGGAATGGGTACTGAAGAAATCTTATCGGTAAACTCTTTATAATCGAATTTCTTTCCATTCAGCATTTGTTGCATGGTGTTTCGATCTCCCAAGAAATCCACAAAATCCTGATCCGTCAAATCTTTGGCAATACCGTTGGCGACAAAAATGTCTTTTTGACCATCGTTGTCCATATCAAAAATCAAGGCTCCCCATGACCAATCGGTGGCATGAACTCCAGCCAATTGACCAACCTCACTAAAGGTCCCGTCGCCGTTATTCAACTGCAAATTGTTGCGCATGTATTGATGCCAAAAACCGCGTTTCAGCTTCAAATCCACTAGGTTATAGCCTTCAAAAATGGATGTAGTTTTCAAGCGACGGTCATCACCTGGAAGCATATCCGTCACGAATATATCCAGGTTTCCATCATCATTAATATCCGCGATATCTGCCCCCATCGAACTCAGGGAGATATGCGGCATTTGATTTTCTAAGTCTTCTTTAAATGTTCCATCGTGCTGATTAATGTATAAATAATCACGTTCGTAGAAATCATTTGAAATATAAATATCTGGCCAATTGTCATTGTTAACATCGCCAATCGTAATACCTAAACCAAAACCGATCAAGCTACCATAAATACCAGCTTTTTCGGATACATCCGTAAACTTGATGCTCTTACCATCGGGACTGTCATTGCGAAACAACTTGTCCCCGCCTAAATTATCGCGCATATCACGTAAGTTGGTGTAGCCCAACTTATCTATTGGCGTAAAGCTGTTGTTCAGCAAATACATATCTAAATCGCCATCGCGATCATAATCGAAGAACGCAGCATGCGTAGAAAGACCTCCGTCCTCTAGCCCAGCATCTTTGGCCATTTCCTTGTAAGATGGAGTGCCCCCTTTAATTCCTTGGTTGATGTATAATTGGTTACCACGCGCATCGCGCGAACCAGAATTACACACATAAATATCCATTAATCCGTCCCCGTTGACATCTGCAAAGGTCACTCCGGTGGACCAAAATTTCTTACCCACGATACCAGCTTTAATGGTAATATCTTCAAAATGCATGCCCCCTTTATTCAGGTAGAGTTTATTATCCTCAAAATTAGAGGTGACAAAAATGTCGGAGAGCCCATCATTATTCACATCACCGATCGCCACGCCACCACCGTTGTAGAAATTACGGTAGTTGAAAATGTTAAATTCCTTTTTCTCTAAACTTCGATTCACGAAGTCAATGCCTGTTTCAGATGCGGGTAATTCTTCGAAGAGCGTATCTTCTTTCGTGGAGCAAGCACAAGCAAGGATGGCAAAGCTACAGAGGAGTATAAAATACTTCATGGAATGTTCAACTAATGGACTGCAAAAATACGAAAAAGGCCTTGTTTAGAAAATAAAAAGGCAGAACCAAAATGGCTCTGCCTTTTTAAAAAATTCAGTATGAATTAATACCCAGGGTTTTGTTTCAACAATGGGTTAGCATCGATACGTGGTTGTGGAATTGGAAACAACTCGCGTCTCTTATCTAAATTCTTCATGAACTTACGCTCTAAAGAGAATGTACCGAAACGAACCATGTCGTTACGTCTCCATCCTTCCCATGCAAACTCACGACCACGCTCAGCTAAGATGTCAGCCGCAGTGATTGAAGTTAACGCATCAACACCAGAACGTGTACGAATTCTGTTTACATCAGCTAAAGCTTCAGACGTTTTTCCTAAACGGAAAGCAGCTTCTGCACGCATCATGATTGCATCAGCCAAGCGGAATACTACGTAGTCGTTTGATTGATCCCCGTTCGGGTTGTTCTTTTGAATCTCATATTTCTGAGCACGGATACCAGCAACTTGGAATTCTGGATCAGCATCCGTCATTTGATCCTTGTTGAAGTCGGCGATAAATGATAAAGGAGCGCCCTTTGCATCTTTCAATGCAGCACCAGAAGCAGCATATTGCTGTCCTTTGATCCACATAGCATTACGTAAATCTTTAGACTCAAAAGAGTTGTAGAAATCCGCTAATGTACAGAAACCGTTCCAAGGTGAGTTACCCAAACCATACGTTGCTTGGTTAGCATAGTGTAAGGTTCTCATGTGGAAGTTCATACCACCTGCTTTAAAGCTATCGTACGGAATTGTCCAAATGTTCTCGCCTGATCCTTCATTCGCAACAATAAAGTTGGCAGTTGTAGAAGAAGACAATGAATATCCATTTTTCGAATTGATTACTGCATTAGCAGCATCATAAGCTCCTTGCCAGTCAGCAGTACCTGAATATACAGCTGCGTTCAACTTCAACTTAGCTAGCAACATACGAGCCGCATCTTGCGTCATACGAGAATACGCTTTTCCTGGTAATAAATTAGGAATAGCCGCTTCTAATTCAGTCTTAATAAATGTATAAACCTCAGCACGAGATTTAGTTCCAGCTGCGGACGTATTGTCTGTAACGATAGGGACGTTTCCAAACGCATCCACAGCCATAAAGTAATAGAAAGCGCGTACAGCACGTAACTCATCTACTGCTTTTGGGTTTGTCTTAACAACTGGAATCAATTGGTTAATCTGAGAGATGTTACCAAAGATAAATCCCCACATTCCGTTGATAGGTCCGTGTTGTGGAGTCCATGTGTGGCGAGAATAAGCCAACCAGTCACCACCGTCAAACCAGTCACCACCACGAGTAGGAACGATTAATTCATCCGAAGATGCCTCACTAGGATTGAACCAATCCCATGTGATACCACGAAGACCACCATAAGCAGGTCCAAGTGCCGCAGAAATTTGAGCATCCGTTTTTAGGAATTGATCCGCTGGGATCGCATCGTAAACTGGCTCAGTTAAATCTGTACAAGACGATAGGGCTAACGAAGCGAAAACACCTACTGAAAGTACTTTAAAGATATATTTTTTCATTTTATTAATAATTTTATTTATTCGATTATTTAACTAATAGAATGCGATTTTGTTTGATTAAAACGTAAGATTTACACCCGCAGTTAATGCACGAGTTTTGTAGTAAGTCTCACGAACATCAATACCTGGAGCAGCTGATCCAATAGCTAAGTTTTGGCTAATCTCTGGATCAACACCTGTGTAGTTTGTAAACACAGCTAAGTTGTTACCTGCTACGTAGATACGCGCACGCTTGAACACTCCCTTGACAGGAATTGTGTATCCAAATGATGCGTTGTTGATACGTAAAAAGTCTCCTGACTCAACATAGTAGTCCATTGGGATCGTACGCTCGTCATTAATAACTGAAGTCGCTGCTGATTTCAATGTACCTGATTCAGCTAAACGACCATCTTGACGACCTAACAACAATGCATTTGTGTTAACAATCTTAGCACCTAATTGGCTTGTCAATTGGAATTGGAAGTCAAATGCTTTGTAACGGATATTTGTAGTCAAACCACCTACGAAAGTAGGGTTAGGATTTCCAATGTATGTACGGTCCTTAGAGTTTGGATCTACCACACCATCACCATTTAAATCTTGGAATACATAACGTCCATTTTCAATCTTAGCGATTTTAGCACCATAGAACTCTCCTACTGGACGACCTGCTTGCAATACTGAGAAGTTTACAGCTGATGTACCGCGGATAAATGAACCTAAAGATGTAGGCAAGAATACCTGATCTGGAGCAGCGAATGAATCATTCTTCAATGAAACGATTTCGTTCTTATTGAATGAGGCAGCTAACGTAGTAGCGATGTTCCAATCTTGAGTTTCCAAGATTTGATACGTTAATGACAACTCAACCCCTTGGTTTTTCATCGAACCGATGTTAGCCAACATAGTTGGGTATACATACCCTTTCTCTTGAGGTACGTTTACTGTGTATAACAAATCTTTTGTTGTACGTGAGTAAAAATCCAAGCTACCAGTCAATTTACCTTTGTATAATGAGAAGTCGATACCACCACCGTAGTTTTCGTTAATCTCCCATTTCAAGTTAGGATTTGGGTTAGATTGAATTGTGTATGCTGGTAAGAAATCATTTGCACCACCATCAAAGTATGTACCTGAAGCTCCGTAGAACGACTTAGATAACAATGGACGAATACCTTCTGAGTTACCGGTTTGTCCCCAGCTAACACGCAATTTCAAGTTATCGATTGTTGAATTACCTTTCAAGAAAGCCTCTTCAGATAAAGTCCAACCAACTGAAACTGACGGGAAAATACCCCACTTGTTGTTATCTCCAAATTTCGTAGAACCGTCACGACGAACGTTAACTGTTGCGAAATATTTGTTCAATAATGAATATTGAGCACGAGCTAAGAAAGAAACCAATTTGTACTGGTTCTTGTAAGAACCCAATAAATTTGGATTAGCACGAATACCTAAACCTGCTCCTAAATTATTTGCTTCGAAAGCATCTGTCAAGAAGTTGTTGTTTGAGGCACCAAAACCATCAGCAACTACATCTTGATATGTGTAACCAGCCAATACGTTCAATGAAGAAACATCATTCAATTTCTTTGAATATGTTAACGTAGTCTCTAATTGTTTATCAGTAACTGAGTTCAAATTACGGCTTGCCGCGTTACCACCTACCGTAGCTAACAAATTAAGCGGAGTTGATTTCGCAAAGAAAGAACCATCAGCAGTTTGCGTACGCAAAGTTCCTGATACGTTAAATACCAAACCATCTAAGATCGTATAACCAGCAGATGCATTGAATAAGAAATCGTGTAAACGTTGCTTATTAATTCTGTTTTCAACAGTTGCTAACGGATTAAAGTTGGCAAATGTACCTGGAATCTGGAAGTAAGTTCCATCTGAATTATACACTGGATCCGTTGGACGCATGTTCATCGCAAAACCAATCGCACGGTTATCTGAAAATTGGTTATCAGTTTGTGAAGCAGACATGTTCACTTTCATGGCTAATTTACCATCTAAAGCTTTCGCATCTAAGTTCAAACGACCTGTTAAACGCTCTTTACCAGAACCTTTCAATGTACCTGTTTGGTCTAAATATCCAATAGAAGCACGGTATGATACATTTTCAGAACCTCCTGACACACCCACGTTGTGGTTTTGAGTCAAAGCAGTTTGTGTAATCACATCTAACCAATCCGTGTTAGCACCCAAGTCATCAAATTTTTGATTAAACTTAGCAGCGGCAGCACGAAACTCAGCACCATTCATCAACTGAGGACGTTGAGAAATTGTCTCAGCACCTACATAGTTTGTATAATCTACTGTAGGAGTACCTGACTTACCACGCTTCGTATTAATCAAGATAACACCGTTCGCTCCACGAGATCCGTAGATCGCTGCAGAAGATGCATCACGTAATACGTCCATGGTCAAGATATCCTCTGGCGCAATGTTTTCGATTGGAGCACCAATCACACCGTCAATAACGTATAAAGGATCAGAACCTGCGTTCAATGAACCCGTACCACGTAAACGAACTGTTGGACGTGCATTTGGATCACCGGAAGCCTGCGTGATTACCAAACCTGCTACTTTACCTTGAGCAGCAGCTAATGGGTTTGTTACAACTCCGGCGTTGAAATCACGAGAACCTAAACTAGTTACTGTTCCTGAAATCTCTTTACGCTTTTGCGTACCGTAACCTACAACCACAACTTCTTCTAAAGATTTGTTGTCAGCAGCTAAAGCAACGTTTACAACAGACTTTCCGCCTACAGAAACTTCTTTAGTTGTGTAACCTACAAAAGAGAATACCAAAGTCGTGTTCGACCCAGCATTAACTTTATAAGTACCATTTGCATCTGTTTGAGCACCACGCGTGGTTCCTTTAACAGCTACAGAAACTCCTGGGATACCTGAGCCATCAGCGGCATCAGTTACTTTTCCCGTTACTACATCTTGAGCAAAAGCGCCCAAGGAAATTAACAGTGCCACAGCAACACTAAAAGCTTGTTTAAAGCCTAGGTTACTTACACTTGATCGCACAAGGCGACCCACTCTTTTGTAAGAATGAATCATAAGTGAAAAATTAAGGGTTAAAAATAATTAATGATTCTAAGCGGTTCCTCTCATTCATCTTTTCGCGTTAAAATGCCTTTGCAAAAGTTTACGGTCTAGGGCGAATTTCAAAACCGACACAAAAAACGATAGAAAAAATTGAATAAAAAAATGATTTAAGGTAAGGAATCAAGGAATACCACCTATAAAATTGGACGAAATTTAGATTTTACTGAATTGTAGCACAGTGTAGGACAGATTCACGAAATAATCTAATTATGCTTCTATTTTATCTACTCTTCATATTTAAACGACAAAACCTATCCAAACTCTACAAAAACGATTGTAATTTTTCAAGACAAATATTTTTTGAAAAAAATGAAATATTTTTCAGCAATATATTACTTCCATGTTAATTAGTCATCATTAGAATAATCCTATTAATTGGAAAATTTGGACAGTGCTAGTCTGTTGGCAATTCAAGGAAGCGGATCGTACCCGCTGCCGCCCCATGGGTGACAGGAGGCAAGCCGACGAACCATCAAGCGAAAACCCTTGATGAATCCATATTTTTCAAAAGCTTGTTTGGCGTATTCAGAACATGTAGGTTGATACCTACAAGAGTTTGGCAAAAAGGGAGAAACCAACAACTGGTACAATTTAATCAGTACTATGAATATATATTTCATGCCAATCTTCGGTAAAACAACAAATTAAATAAAAGATCCCTAATTCATTGATTAAATTTCTTAATTGATATAAATTGCTATTCAATGAAGCGCTTAATCGAATACATGAATCAATTACCCAAACGATCAAAGATCCTCGGACTTGTTGGCATCACCCTTTTCATCGGAATTCTAATTCTGGCCAACTCCCATCCTTCCCAAAGCTTTTTCCACGTGAAAACGGTAACGGAAAAAAGAAATGATAGTTTGGCCAACTTATATAATCCGGAAATAGCGCAACAAAAATCTATTAAACTGGATACCTTTTTCACTAAGCTGCGCGAAAAATCAGGTTTTAATGGTGCTGTATTGATTACCCAGTACGGAAAAATCATCTATAAGAAGGGTTTTGGCTATTCAAATTACTTCACCAAAAGCGCGATTAATACACATACCCACTTTCAACTAGCTTCCGTTTCCAAGCAATTTACGGCTGTAGCGATTATGCAATTAAAGGAAAAAGGGCTACTGAACTATGATGATGCAATCTATAAGCATATCCCAGGTTTTCCATACGACTCTAGCTTAACCATCCGCAGTTTACTTACGCACCGTTCTGGACTTTCGGACTACGCTTATAATATGGATAAGGTATATGATAAAAAAATACCTTTGACAAATCAAAAAGTAGTCGAGATGATGATTCGCCTCAAGCCGCACATCGACTACCGGCCTAACGCTAAATTCAGTTATAATAACACCAACTACATGTTGCTGGCCTACATCGTTGAGAAACTCAGTGGATTAGGCTTCCGTGAATACTTAAAGAAAAATATTTTCGAACCGGCAGGCATGTTGGAAAGCTTCGTTTACGACCCCATGCATCCAGAAATGCTAAAAACAGCAGCTACTGGGTACACGCCTCGGCGCGGAGGACCTGCCGTTTCCGAGTTCAACCACCTAGATGGGGTAACCGGCGATAAAGGCATATATTCCACCGTGGAGGACCTTTATCTTTGGGACATGGCCTTGAACGAAGAGAAATTAATCAAATACACAACACTAGAGGAAGCATTTACCCCTCAGCATACCACTCCAAAGGTCTTACCTAAAAACTATGGCTTCGGATGGAGACTCACCCAATTGGAAAACGGCGATTGGTTGACCTATCACACCGGTTGGTGGCATGGATTTAAAAACTATTACCTCCACAACCCAAAAGATAACTCGGCCATCATCATCTTGGGCAACATGGCCAATCATGCCTTAGCCAAAGTAAATATTGTACAATCCATTTTATATCCAGAAAAATCAGCCTTATTTATGAAGGGTGATCCCCTACCTGCGGAATTTACCTTAGGAGGAAACTAATTAAAGCTATGAAAAAACTACTTTCTGTTACCATGTTCTTGTTAGCGAGCATTGCTGCTTGGGGACAACAAGCTGCTGACGATGCCATCAAAGCTACAGTCACCAATTATTTTGAAGGCGTAACCACAGGAGACGCAGCCAAATTGAACAAAGCATTTCACGAATCAGCCATCTTACGCACATTTAATGCGGCTACGGGAAAAATTCAAGACATCCCTGTTAAAACTTTTATTAGCAAAACCCCGGCTGGAGGAGTGAAAGCGAGCACCAAACTGATTTCGTATTCCTATGCTGGAGTTTCAGGTTTAGCTGCTGTCGAAATGCAGTTCGACGAATTTAAATACATCGATCTACTTTCCTTATTACAAGTCAATGACGAATGGAAAATTGTCGCCCGTGTATTTAGCCGCGTAGATCTAGATACCCAACTAAAAGGTTCCGCAGGCGCAGCAACCAAAGCTACTGGCAAAACACCTGCAGCAGCCGCTCCTGCAAAAAAGAGCACAGCGAATATCAAACCGAAAAAAGATGACGGGTGGTAAAAACTAGACGTTGGACGTTAGACGATAGACGTTGGACGTTAGACTTTAGACGTTGGACGTTAGACGTTAGACTTTAGACGTTAGACGTTAGACTTTAGACGTTGGACGTTAGACTTTAAACGTTAGACTTTAGACGCAGGAAACTTCTAGCGTCTGACGTCTAAAGTCTAACGTCCAATTACCAATTGATTGGTCCTTTACCTAAGTATTTCTCCACGATAGGCTTATAATACGATTTCAATTCCTCGAAAACTGGAACTACCGGAGATTTGGTATACAAATCATATTTATTGAAATCACGAATCCATTCAAGATATTGTTCGTCTTTGGCTGTCATGAATTGACGGTAGCTTCCACCCGAATGCCACGGGTAGAACGAGTGATAGCGAATCATTGCCATACCCGCTTCCGGAATTTTATTTTCAGGATGATTTTTTAACACTTGATACAAGTACTCGTCATGCCCCCAAGCTAAGTGCACATTATCTAATCCGCAGCCTTCAGCATATACACCTAAGTCAGTGTTATAACGCGAATCAGCCATATCTGGATTTAACGCATTAAACTCTGGATACACGCACGAATCAGGTAATTTACAGCCTACGACAAACACATCCCCTACTAATCCCCACTGCTCAGCCTGACTTGTTCCGTCTTCATCTGAACCAAATAAATACATGGCTTTACCCAAATCATGAATTAAGCCCACCAACTGCATCCAATCTGGACGCCCTTCGGCACGAAGACCTTCTGCTGATTGCAATAAATGAATGATATTAGGGAGGGTCAAATCTGGATCAGAAACGTCAACCAAGACATTCAAGCGCTCCATCATTTCCCAAATGTCCATCGGACGCTCAAATGTCAAGTACTTATTTTTCATTCGAAGTACATATGCATACGTTTGACGCGATCGCATCTTACGGTAATGCTCTTTTACGGCAACGGTGATATCACCCTGCTCATAATTACGAAATTCAGATTTTTCTTTGCTGATCGTTTCCATCGCGCCTAAAGTTTAGAACGATGAAATTACAGAATGATTTTTAATGCTGCAAGAGTGAGAGAATAATCGAACTCATCAGCATTAAGATACCTAAAACAAAAAACACAGTAGGATTTAACACAGGCAAACTAGTCTCACTCAAAGAAGCCTCATATGGATTATCCGTTAAATACCGTACCGGAATTTGCTGGCCTATCTCACAATTCTTTGCCAAACCCTTATCTGCCTCCCGGCGAAACTCGGCACCATTAACATAATAGGATACAATCGGGAAGTAAATCGGAAATCTACCTGAGTGATCATCCCGCGCGTACCGACGCGAAATCTCTACGATTTTACCGTACGTAGTTTTTGAATGTGCAATCCAATCTTTCCGCTTGTTATACAAATAAACACCCACACCAATCAAGGCAAAAGCGATAAAGGAAAACAACACCAAAAATAGTGTCATCGATCCTTGAAAAGAACCGGTAGGCCGACCAGAAATCAATAAAATGCCAACTAAATTCATTCGTCTATTTGTGCAAACAGGGAACCCCTATCTGATATTTTCATCAAAAGACGTACAAAAAATACTGAAAATCAAATACGTAGCTCATGCGCAAAAAGAGTAGTGAAGTACACTATTCAAGCACTTTTTAATGTTTTTTGCTAATTTCCGAAAAACAGGATTTCATTTTGACCCATTCATAGAAAAAATAGGCGTATTTTCAGAAAATGGGTTTTCGAAATAGAGCCAAAAGCTCGAAAAATTTATTTTCCTAAAATTTGATATTTCTTTCAAATTTGTATTTTTGACCTGAAAGAAACCAAAAACTATGAAGCAATCGACTAAAATTCAACTCATGACCATGATGTTCCTCATGTTCTTCGGATGGGGAGCCTGGTACGGTCAAATGAGTAAATACCTACTAAGCACCTTGAACGCTACCGGCGATCAAGTAGGTAATGCTTACCTTACCTTCTCTATTGCCTCATTTGTTGCTCCATTCTTTGTGGGCCTAATTGCAGACCGTTATTTCGCAGCACAAAAAGTAATGGGGGTTTTAAATATTATTGGTGGAGGATTGCTGTATTTATTAAGCCAAACAACGGATCCTGAAATCTTCTTTTGGTACATTTTAGCCTATACCATGTGTTTCGCACCAAATTTAGCCTTATCAAATTCCATTGCGATGAAGCAAATGCAAAATCCAGAAAAGGAATTTGCCAATATCCGGGTAACCGGGACCGTTGCTTGGATTGTGGTAACCAATATCATCGGATTTTACGCCCTTGGAGATAATGTAGCCATATTTCATATTGCCATGTACAGTTCTTTCGCCTTAGGAATCTACGCGTTTTTCTTACCAGACACCCCTCCGAAAGCCGACAAAAATGCATCCATCGCTCAGATTGTTGGCCTAGACGCCCTCAAACTTTTCAAGGATCGTTCGTTCCTCATTTTCTTTATTTCTTCGATCCTAATCTGTATTCCACTTTCCTTCTATTACGCCATGGCAAATCCTTCATTAACGGATTCCCACATGAGCAATGTTGAAAACAAAATGTCTTTGGGTCAAGCTTCTGAGGTAATTTTCATGTTGTTAATTCCCTTTGCATTTACACGCCTAGGAGTCAAAAAAATGCTTATCGTTGGATTGATTGCCTGGATTATACGCTTTGTATGCTTTGGTTACGGCGATGGACTTTCTAGTGAGTGGATCTTGTATATTGGCATCATTCTTCATGGTATTTGTTACGATTTCTTCTTCGTGACTGGACAAATTTATACGGACCAAAAAGCTGGACCCCATATTAAGAATTCCGCACAGGGGCTAATTACCTTGGCAACCTATGGTGTAGGTATGGGTATCGGATCGAAACTTTCCGGTATAGTTCTAGACATGTATACCACCAATGGCGTCCATGACTGGCAGTCAGTCTGGATGGTACCAGCTGGCATAGCTGTTTTAGTACTCGTGCTATTTATTCTGTTTTTCAGTGAACGAAAACAAACAGCCTAGGTATTTTTAATTTTTCGAAGCATCCAAGGAACGATGGATGGGAAGAGGCGCTGTACAATCAAGCCGAATCTCTCTAAAGCGCCACCAACAAAAAAGTAGTTTTTACCCTGAGAAACGGCATGAACTATTTTTTGGGCGGTGAAATTTGGATCAAGTCCTTTGGCTTGATTTGGGTCCATTTTCCCATATTTTTCACCGTCTTCATTCATCGCGTGTAATGAAATTTCCGTACGGATATAGCCTGGCATGATGGTGGAAACCTGCACACCATGATCGTGTAATTCAGCGCGCACGGAATCGAAAAATCCAATTAAGGCATGTTTTGTGGCACCATATGCCGCACGACGCGGGGTCGAAATTCGGCCAGCGACAGAGGCAATTGGCACAAAAACTCCAGCCTTTTGATTTTGAAACACCGGAATGACTTGTTGGACCAAATGCACAATCGAAAAGAAATTCACTTCAAACAAACTGCGGTAAACTTCAAATTTGGTATCTAATACAAATGACCGTTGGCTCACTCCTGCATTTAAAACCAACACATCAATCCGACCATACGTTTGCATCACCTTGGTAACCTGTTGGCCATGTCCCGCCAAATCCACCATATCAAATGGCAAAACCAATACGCTTCCCCCGTGTCCCTCACAAGACTGGGCTACCCGTTGCAATTCCACCTCTCTACGGGCGGATAATACCAAATTGGCGCCCTTTGAAGCAAATTCATAGGCTAAGGCTTCCCCAATTCCAGATGAGGCTCCGGTAATCCAGACGATTTTGTTTTTGAATTCCATACTCCAAATATAAACAAGTAGCGACGCGATACCTCGCGTCTGCTTTGATAGTCACAAATTGTGTGCCTGGGCCAACTTTGACAAAGCTTAGAGCTTTGCCAAAGAGAAATAGCGCATTTCTTACCTGCTTTCTAACTCGCGAAAGAACTCCTCCATCGGATTAACCTCAAGTAATTGCAACTTCTGCCACAAGCGAATAGCCTTTGTCATCAAGCCACTTTCGATTAAAAATCCATCGTGCCCGTAAAGTGAGTCAATCATTTGAAAAGAAGCACCTGGAATATGTTTGGCTAAAAATTCTTGTTCAACAATCGGGAAGAGAGCATCGGATTTGATCCCAATCACCAAGGTATTGGATTTAATTTCTTTCAAAGCGGGAATAATTCCACCTCGGTTCCGACCTACATCTTGAGAATCCATCATTTTGGACAAAATATAATAGGAATACGCATTGAATCGCTGGGCTAACTTTTCTCCTTGGTAGCGTTGATAGGAAACGGCGCGCAATGTTTTTTCCAACGAATGGTCTTGGCGAGATTGGGTAATTTGATAGGTTTCGTAGTTACGATACGAAATCAGAGCAGTTGCACGAGCAGCTTTCATTCCCTCAATTCCTGCTTTTGGATGCGATTCTCCCCAAGTCTTGTCGACTTCAATAGCCATCCGTTGGGACTCATTAAATGCCACTCCCCACGGAGAATGAACCGCATTTGTCGCCACTAAAATTAAATTTTGAATCAAATCAGGATTCACAATTCCCCACTCAACGGCTTGTTGGCCACCCATCGAACCACCAATACACGTTTTAATCTTATGAATCCCCAACTCATTTCGTAACAGCTCAAATGAATGAACAACATCCCGAATACTTATATCTGGAAATGAATGAAAATAGGGTTTACCCGTTGATGGATCCGTAGACAAAGGACCCGTAGAACCATAATGTGAGCCTAAAATATTGACACAAACGATGAAATTATTCTCGGGATTAAACAATTTACCAGGCCCAACTAGCCCCTGCCACCATTCGGCAACGTCCTGACTGCCCGTGAATGCATGGCAAATCCATATCACATTATCGCAAGATGCATTCATCTGCCCCCACGTTTGGTATGCCAAATCAATTTGAGGAAGCGAAGCTCCGCTTTCTAAAGCAAAAGTATGGGGATAATGATAGTGTCTAAATTCTGCTTGCATCGTCAAAGCGTTATATTTCCCTAAACAGGCATTCGCCTGGGGTAGGAATTAGCACCGGGGTCAAATTTTGACGGGTTGCCAGAAGATCAATGAGCCTAGTCTCTCCCTTCTTCTTTATAATTCAATGCGCTACAGCCACTGAATGAGGGGACAAAGTAAATCATGAAATCAGGATTTTCCAAAATTTTAGTGATATTTACCCGCATGAAAAGCCTAATTCTGTTTTACATCATACTAATGGGTATTTTGTACCTAGTACACATCAGTCCATGGGGAAATTTAATCCACCCCCAGATAACGTATATTCTAGCGTTTCTAATTTTTCAATCCTATTTAACTATTGGCATTTCACAAATCAGTCCAAAAAGTGGGAAAGAAAAATTTGTCCACTTTCAACTCATTAATCTGACTATACGCTTTATTTCAAGCCTTTCTTTCGTTGGTTTTTTTGCCTACACCGGTACACCTGAAATATTCTTATTCACAATCAACTTTTTTGTACTCTATTTATGTAGTGCAAATTTTGAAATAATAGCCTTGCTTCGTAACTTGCGACGTTTTTAGGAAATAAATAGTTTTTCAACTTTTATTTCGTGCCCAAAACACCGTTAATCGCCGTATTAACAACATAAATTATCACAAAATAGTAAAAGCTAGAATTACGATGCCGATTAAGACTTTTTTAAAGAAAATGTACTTTTCAAATATAATCCTTGGATTATTATTCAGCTTTTCAAGCTTTTCGTTAGTAGCAAATGAATCAGCGAATGTGTCTGAGGAAGCAACGGCACTAGCGGTTACTAAAACAGAATCAACCAAATTCGATCCAGGTAAATTAATCCTACATCACATTGCGGACGAACATGAATGGCATTTCTTTACAGTGGGCCATTTTCATGCTACTTTACCATTGCCTTGTATTGTTTACACAGCGTCTGCAGGTTTACAGGTATTTTCTTCATCCAATTTCAAAAACGAACATCACGAAGAGATTCCATACAATGGTTTCGTTTTAGAGCATGGAAAAATTCATGCTGAAAATGGCGAGAAAGTATACGATATTTCAATTACGAAAAACGTGGCTTCCTTATTAATATCAGCCGTTTTATTGTTGACAATCTTCATTGGTATCGGAAAAAAATACCAAGAAAATCCGCATAGAGCTCCTAAAGGACTTCAATCCATGTTCGAACCTATCATCATTTTCGTTCGTGATGAGATTGCAAAAAACAACATTGGCGAAAAACATTACCGCCGATTTATGCCTTATTTATTGACTATCTTCTTCTTTATTTGGTTTAACAATATGTTGGGCTTAATTCCCGGAGGAGCAAACGTGACGGGCAATATCGCCGTAACTTTAGTTTTAGCGATCATCGCATTCATTGTTACTAATGTAAATGGACGTTCTACGTATTGGACACACATCTTTGCGATGCCAGGCGTTCCTAAGTGGATGTTAATTATTTTAACCCCGGTAGAAATTGTGGGCGTATTTATGAAGCCATTCTCGTTAATGGTTCGTTTGTTCGCGAATATTACGGCCGGCCACATCATTTTATTAAGTTTAGTATCCTTGATTTTCATATTTGAAAATGCGGCATTAGGACTTGCAGTAGTTCCTTTCTCGCTTTTCATGAATGTAATTGAGCTAATTGTTGCCTTCATCCAAGCCTTCATCTTTACGATGTTAGTTTCGAATTACATCGGATCGGCGGTTGAAGAGCATCACCATTAATTTGTATTTTTTTTAATTTATATAAACCCAAATCGTATGTCTATTTTATCGATTTTATTAGAAGTTTCTGTAGGTCTTGGCCTAGCAGGTGTTGGTGCTGGTATAGCTGCTTTAGGAGCTGGTGTTGGTATCGGTCGCATCGGTGGTTCTGCCATGGAAGCTATTGCGCGTCAACCAGAAGCTTCTGGAAAAATTCAGGGTGCGATGTTGATCGTTGCTGCCTTCGTTGAGGCGGTTGCGTTATTCGCTGCTGTAATTTGTCTATTGGTTACTTTGAAATAAGAAACCAACCGAATAAACCTAGGGATTAGCCTTAGAATCATTATTCAAAAAATTTAAAACGCAATTTGGAAGGCACTAGGCACCAAATTGCGTTTTCTAGAAACTAAATACTGTAAATATTTATATACCATGGAGTTAATTACCCCAGATTTAGGATTAATCTTTTGGCAATTACTTGTCTTTGGAATTTTGTTTTTCTTACTAGCTAAATTTGCTTGGAAACCCATTATTCAATCGCTAGCAGAGCGGGAGCAATCCATTGACGAAGCAATCAAATTATCTGAAACAACGCGTACTGAAATGGCTGAGTTGAAAGCAGGTAATGAGCAACTAATCGCATCAGCTCGTGCTGAACGTGATGGATTAATTAAACAAGCAAAAGAGGCGTCGGATGCAATGATTGCACAAGCAAAATTAGATGCACAGACGGCTGCAAACCAAGAAATCGAAAAGGCGCGCGTAGCTTTCGAACAAGAAAAAGCGAGTGCAGTAGCTTCTATCCGTAGGGAAGCGGCTTCGCTATCGTTAGACTTGGCTGAAAAAGTATTGAAAAGCCAATTAAAAGACAAAGCAGCTCAGGAAAAATTAGTGACTGAGTGGATGTCTGACGTTAAATTATCATAATCGAATAGACCATGTCAGAATTAATTGTAGCTCACCGGTACGCTAAATCCTTGCTTGACTTCGCCATTGAAAAAAATGCCGTAGAAGCAGTTGCAAAGGACATGATTGATTTCGCAGAGACATGCGAAGGAAGTTATGAATTAGTCCTAGCACTCAAGAGCCCAATCATTAAGCATTATACCAAACTAGCAATCCTTGCGAAGTTATTTAAGGATAAATTTAACCCCGTTACCTACGGTATATTCGTCATAATCACGAATAAAAACCGCGAAAAGATTCTTCCTGCTGTGGCTAAAGAATTCATTTCCATGTATACCGATTACAAAGGAATCCAAAAAGCAACTGTTACGACGGCTTCTTCATTAACGGCCGACCAGAAAATAACGGTTTCCAAAATCGTTAAAGATTACACAGGTAAAGAAGTACAATTGATCGAAAAGATTGACGAAAGCCTTATTGGTGGATTCATCTTGAAGGTTGGGGACCAACAAATAGATGATTCAATCAAGCGAAAGCTGAATGATCTAAAAGTTTCATTAGCATCTTAATTGAAAGGCCTTGTTATCAAGGCCTTTTATATTTCAGTTATACCATGAAGAAATTCTCCTTATTTACTGGCTCAATTATTTCCGGATTGTCGGTTGCCATAGGTGCATTCGGTGCGCATGCGTGGAAAGACTATTTACGCACTATCAATCGACTTGACACATTCGAAACAGCTGCTCAATACCAAATGTATGGTGGTCTAACATTGCTGCTACTTGGTATATGGCAAATTCAAGTATCAAACAGATTATTGAAATCTGCCGGTTATTTAATCTTCAGCGGAAGCCTAATTTTCCCGGGCTCGCTGTATTTAATTTGCCTAACGCAAAATACATTTTGGGGAATGATAGCTCCAATCGGTGGGCTCGCCTATATCACCGGATTTGCCTTCATGGCCTACGGAACATTGAAGCAATAACTAGTGACGCATCACTAATTCTAAACTATTCCAAACAATCTCCCCCATCGTCTTGCATTGCAAGAAACGTGGGTCATCGTAATGTTTGGCTAATTCACTTTTCAGTTGATCGACATTTTCCTGCGGTGCAATTTCATCCTTCGCCATCACCGTCATTAAATCGGAAACACGCTGGCTTTCGGATTTAAGCCGACTAGCAATCATGGAGCGTTCTTCGATTTGGTACTGCCAAACAGACTCCGGCGTCATGTATTTCATCCCTAATTCAATCAAATTATTATTCTGCTTGAAGTACTGTGGCATGTAAACCGAGCGTTTTCCTTCAAAACACTGTTGGTCAAAGTCAATGGGGCGAATCCGATAATAGATCTCCTCAAAATCAGGATTTGTAATCACCACAAAATTGGCACTATGCATGTCCCCCAATAATTGAACGAGACAACGCTCATTAAACTTGACAAACTCTTTGGCTAAACGAATGGGGGATTCCAATTCAGCCTCCAAGTCTTGCTTTAAAAAAGTATCACCTGGAATTCCCGCAATATGCTCCTCCACCAACGTGTTGTCATACGTTACGTAGTTGATGCGATTAGGCGACAAAATATGCTCAAGTTCTAATCCATAAACCCGCGAGGCATCCGCAATTTTGATGTAGAAATAATCAAAATTATCGTTCACGCGATTCACAATACGAATCCGAAACGGATGGGTATTTCCATAGGTACAGTAATCCACTCGATCAATGACTAAGTGCTTAATCACCTCCTCATTCCCGTCTGTTTTTAAATCCGCATAGATTTGCTTGAGTGCCTCATAGACTTCCGGCTGATCCGCTGGCGAGTAAAAAACCGTCTCCCAGAGCGTATCTGCCCCATTTTTATCGTAGAGTACAATCGCATTATCATAACGCAATAAATCCTGATACGAAATATTCATCTCGTGCTCCCGATTGTATTTGTGCAAATACCGCCGAAGCTGATTGTTAATCCGATAAAGTATTTTCTTCTTAGAAATTAAAGCCATTATTCGACGAAGTCTAACGATTTACCAAACGTATCTTTCAGTTGGCTTATAGCAAATAAGGCCAAACTAAAACAAAGCACGCCTACCCAGGCTGCCGCATCAATAAGACCGAGCGACGGAATGAGGAATTTAAATAACAAGCTGATTGGGATCAAGGCTCCACGTACAAAATTAGGTACCGTTGTCGTCACCGTCATGCGAATGTTTGTCCCAAATTGCTCGGATGAAGCCGTCAAAAATACGGCCCAGTACCCTCCAAAAAAGCCCAAAGCAGTAATTAGTGTATTAGCGAAGACCTGTGAAACGTCGGTCGCCACATACAGGAAATACAAAGTCAATGCCCACGCTAACAGAAGGTACATGAGGACGACCTTGTTCCGACTCTTGAACCATTGACTTAATGCGCCGCTGACGAAATCGCCAACAGATAGCCCGATGTAACAATACATAATCGCATCTCCACCTGAAACACTTCCTTGAATACCGATTAACTGCGTGATTTCGGGGGCAGAAAAAACTAAAATTCCGATAATATACCAAATAGGTAAGCCCATTAAAATACAATAAAGGTACTTTTTAAAGGTAGGCCACGAGGTAAATAATTGAAAAAAATTCCCCTTAGGTACATCCACATGCATGCCTTGATACATCGATGATTCAAAAGTTCCTAGGCGCAATAAAAGTAACGCCAATCCCATACCTCCACCAATAAAATAACAAGTTCGCCACCATTCTGGATCGGGATTTAACCCCGCGACAATAGGTGCAAAAACGGCACCAGCTGCCCCCACCCCAGCAATGATCAAAGTACCAATTCCTCGTTTAGAGGCTGGTAATGTTTCATTTACCAACGTAATTCCAGCTCCCAATTCCCCCGCCAAACCGATACCTGCAATAAATCGTAACACCCAATACGTATTTAAATCAGTCACAAAACCATTCAATGCATTTGCGATGGAATAAAGCAAAATAGAGCCAAAAAGAACTGATTTACGGCCTTTTTTGTCGCCGTATACCCCCCACAAAATTCCGCCAAGTAGCATACCGCCCATTTGGACATTCATCAGGTTTAGCCCTTGACTCAATAGTTCAGAACCTGATAAGCCCAAACTTTTTAAGCTGGGATTACGAACTACGGAGAATAAGATGAGATCGTATACATCAACAAAATAACCGAGCGCGGCCACGGCAATCAGCATTTTAGACTTGGAACTAAGTTTTTCTGTTTCCATATTAACGCGATAACATGTCTGATCGATGCGAATCGAGCTTCAAAAATATAAATAATAATACGGTGAATGACCATAACGATGAGCCCCCGTAACTCAAGAAAGGTAGCGGAATTCCCATAATGGGCATGAGGCCAATCGTCATGCCAATATTAACCAAAAAGTGAAAAAAGAGAATGCCAACTACACCAAATCCATAGGCGCGTGCAAAGCGAGAACGTTGTAAATCGGCTAAATACATCAAGCGCCACAAAAACACCATAAACAAAATCACCACTACAGAGACGCCAAAAAAGCCAAACTCTTCGCCAATCGTACAGAAAATAAAGTCGGTGCTTTGCTCCGGTACAAAGTCAAATTTTGTCTGCGTACCACCAAGGTATCCCTTACCCCAAAAACCACCGGATCCAATCGCAATTTTAGACTGAGTTACCTGGTACCCTAAGCCGCGCGGATCAAATCCAGGATCTAATAAAACCTTAATTCGATTTCGCTGATGCTCCTTTAACACATGGTTGACCACCCACTCGACAACCATCACCAAGGTCATGATAACCGAAATACCTAGCGCTAGTTTCACATAGGTTTGCCACATCCGCTGCAAGTATATGGGCATGAGTACCACCAAAATGATGGCAAAAAATAACAAAATCAAAAAGATGGTGAGCGGCTCGAGCATTAACGCACTCACAAAAAGAAAAATACCCCCGAGTAAAATACTTGGATAGGCACTAGGCAAGCCTTCCCTGTAGAGCAAGATGATAAAGGATACAAAAACAAGAGCAGATCCCGTTTCGTTGGAACCAACAATTAATAAAATCGGCAAGGCAATAATAAGGGCGGCACGCCGTTGATCTTTAAATCTTCCCAAATTGACCTGCGGATCATTTAGATATTTAGCTAATAATAATGCAGTTGCTGTTTTGGCAAATTCAGCCGGCTGAATCGTAGCCGAACCAAACTTAAACCAGGAATGTGACCCATTTATTGTTACCCCTAAAAAGGGCACTGCAATGAGCAGCAGAATAAACAAGCCATAAATGAAGACAGCAAACGATTCAAAAAATCGAAAATCTAGCGCATAAATAAACATGATCAAGACGAAACTCGTCCCTATCCAGATCAATTGTTTTCCCGCATTGGACGTATAAAAAGCGGCATCCGTCAATCCTAAATGCGATTCTGGATTATATATCGCTGAATAAATACTCATCCAGCCAAGCAGCACGAAGAGTGCATAAAGCCCTACGCTTATCCAATCAATCCGACTCTTTAATTGTCCTGACGATCCGCTCATTTTTTTAAAGTATCCATTTTAACGCGATTGGCCGGTCGGTTATACACCACATTAGCCAAATAACTCATATTCATAAACTTCGTCTCAACCGCCTTGCGATCTACACGTCCTTTCAAATATTTCTCAATAATCAACGAAGCTATAGGCGCGGCAGCAAAACCACCAAAACCAGCATTCTCCACAAACACCGCAATTGCAATCTTCGGATTATCCTTTGGAGCAAAGGCAATAAACACCGAGTGATCTTTTCCTTTTTGATTCTGCGATGTACCCGTTTTCCCACACATCGTGATATCCGGAATGCGACCATCCGCCCCTACGGTACCATGTAAAACCGCATCTTGCATACCTTGAACGACGACAGGAAAGTACTTGGCGTCTACGCCAACTGACACCGGATTTTTATAAAATGGATCCAATGTCCGGCGAGGCCCAACGCCCTTCACTAAATGTGGTGGGATGTACCAACCTCGATTGGCAATAATAGCCGCAAAATTGGCCATTTTCAACGGACTAACAACCAGCTCTCCTTCTCCGATACTTAACGAATAAATATTGGAAAACTTCCATGTATTCTCGCCTTTATACACCTTATTGTAGTACTCAGCCGTAGGCAAATTGCCCCGTTTTTCATTACTGAGATCCACTCCTAATTTACGTCCGAAACCGAAATTTGCCACTAACTCAGACCAGCGCTTCAAACCCTGAGCTGATCGTTCATAAGTGTCACCCGTTGTCCCATCATACAAAATCTTCCGAAAGGCATGGTAAAAATAGGGGTTACATGACCATTGAATTGCATTATGTAAATCATTATGCGCCGTAGTGTGAACGTGACATTTCACCGGGGCACCGGCATGACCAAAGACAGAACCCGCTGAAATTATTCCGAGCTGTTGGCCCACTAACGCTTGCACCAACTTAAACGTAGAACCCGGCCGATAATACGCAGAGGGCGGCCGATTGATCAAAGGCTTCAACGGATCTAATGCTAGTTTTTGATAATATTTTGAAAAATTTCTACCTGCCAATAAACTAGGATTGTACGACGGCGCAGACACCATCGTCAAAATTTCACCAGTTGATGGTTCAATCGCAACCACACTTCCCACCTTATTCATCATCAAACTATCCGCATATTCTTGCAAACGAATATCGATACTCGTGTACAAATTCTGTCCAGCGACAGGATATACATCCAATTTCCCATTTTTGTAATCACCTTTCTCTACCCCATTACTATTCACCATCCGGTATTTCACTCCGCGCTGACCACGCAAAACAGCCTCATAATAAGATTCAATCCCAGAAACGCCCACATAATCTCCTTGTCGGTAATAATCATCCGGCTGTTCCTTCAGTGAATTTGGATTAATCTCCGCTACATAGCCGAGCGCATTGGAAAACGCGATCGATTGATAGGTCCTAAAGGCAGTAGTCGTTATCGAAAAACCAGGGTAATCGACCATGGCATCCTGAATTCGCGCAAAATCCTCTTTGGATAAATGCTTTAAAAATACAGATGGTTTGACCCGGGAATATGACCTTGCTTGCCGCGTAACCGTATCAAAATACCCACGAGTAATGCCAAACAAAGCACAAAACCGATTTGTATCCGCCACATAAGCTTTGCGCGGCGTAATATACACATCGTAAACTGGCGTATTATAGACAATTAATTTCCCGTTTCGGTCATATACTTCTCCGCGAAATGGAACCTGAATAATCTTCCGAATGGCATTGTTATCTGCCGCCTTCTCATAGGTGTCATCGATTAATTGTAGGTAAAACAACTTGCCTAAATAGACTATCGCCACTGTCAAAAAAACAAGAAATAAGATTAGTCGGCGACCTTCAAACACAATTAAAAAAATTTAAGAATAACGCGGCAATTTACGCATAATTCCGAATTATTTGGGGAGACTTTTGATGAGTGCAAACAGTGCAAATGCAATGGAACCCAATGAAAATCCAAGTGTGAACCAAGGGGTAGTCGAATGAAAATATTCATCCAAAAAGCGACCGAGATAGACGCCTCCTAAAATTGTGATCAACATTTGAAATGCTGCCCCAATAAATCGTTGATATGAGTTCATGAAAAAATTAAAATAATCGGCTATCCACACACTAAAATTATCCCTTTTTCATTTATATATATTGTAAATTTGAAAATTATACGCATTCCATCCCTATGAATAAACTGTTGGCAGCTTTAATCCTCGTGTTACTCAGCTGGGCCTGTTCCCAGCAAAGTACCCGACCTGCTGCCGTTGCTTTTCATAATGTAAATGCCAAATACAATGCCATCTTTCAGGCAGACCGACTTTTAATCTCGCTAACGAACAAAGCGCGCGAAGAGAAAAAAGAAAATTTCTCGAATGCATTGCCTATCCTTGCGCCCATTGACACAAGCTTTTCTCAAAGCAATGCGAATGAAATTGCAAACCTCATTCGTAAAGCAACGTTGGTCATCGATCGACATCAAAATTCCCGCTTCGTAGACGACGCCTATTTGATTATTGGCCGAGGCCGACTCCTTCAGCATGACCTAAAAAACGCCTTAGAGACTTTTAAATATATCAATTCGATCGAACATGACCCCAAAACACAGCAGTCGGCACTCATCGAATTAGCAACCATCTACCTGCATCAATCCAACTACGAATCAGCCCAAAAAGTATTTAATTTTATTGCCGAAAACCCGGTAAATACTAGTCACGAACAAGAACTTTTACTCCTTCAAGCTTTTACGTACCAAAAACAAAATTTACTTTCTAAGTCCATTCCCCTTCTAGAAAAAGCAGCTCCACGCGCAAAAAAACGGGCTGAGCGTGGCCGACTGTTCTACATACTCGGACAAATGCACCAAATTCTTGGACAATCAGCCGAGGCACAAAAAGCATATGAACAATGCCTCAAACAAAAATCAAGTTATGACCTAACCCTGCATGCCCAAATAGCAATCTTAGCCTTAAGAGAGAATATCCCGGCATTAGAAAAATTAGTAAAAGACCCGAAGAACCAAGATCTTCAGTCTGATATATTTTTAGCGATTGGCCAAATTCATTTTCAAAATAAAGACTATGAACTAGCTAGAAAAAATTGGGAAAATGGAGGTGCCAATAACCCAAATAAAGGTGAACTGTATTTTCAATTAGGCCAATTGTTTTCAAACCAATTGAAAGACTACCGAAATGCGGCCAACTATTTTGACTCGGCAGCCACGTTTTTACCTGCTCAACATAGCCAATTTCAACTAGCCCAAAAATTGCGTACGCAGTGGGGCGAATTTGCGCGTTTAGACGGTTCAATCAAAATGCAGGATTCATTATTGAAATTAGGCCAACGATCCGAAAGTGAGTTAAAGGCTATGTATGAAAAAGTCCAAAAGTCGAAAAAAGCGAAAATGGATTCGGTCCAACTGAAAAAGACGGTAATCCCAAATGCCAATTTGGTTACGTTTATAAGACGACCAGCGACACCTGAGCAACAAAGCTTTTATTTTTATAATGATCAGGCGCGGGTGCAGGGCCAACAAGAATTTGGGAGAAAGTGGGGAATACGAACCTTGGAGGATTTTTGGAATAGGAAGAACAAACAAGCCGCAGCCCAGGCAGATGTGCAAGTGATGCAAAATGCAATTACCCAAACGAACACAGCAAGCTCGTTGGCACCAACCCAAGATTCACTTCAAATTTGGCTCAACACCATTCCTCGTACGGAAAAGCAACAAGCCGAAATTAATTTAAAGCGCGAAAAAGCACTATTCGACCTCGGCAAATACGCCAAAATTGAATTGACAAAAAATGATTTAGCGGAACAATCTTTAACTCAATTACTACGCGACTATCCCTTAACTTCCAGTGAAGCTGAAGCACTTTACCTGCTTTACTTAAGTAGCGAAAAATCAAAAATGTACCGACAATTACTATTTGACAAATACCCAAATTCGTTTTTCAAACAAGCAATTTTAACCTTGGAGTTTGGTGGATTGACAGAAGGTAAAGAATTAGAAGCTCAGAAAAATTACGAAAAAGCATACGCACAATTTAAGTCGGCCGACTTTTCTGCGTGTATCGCGCAAGCAGATTTATTACTTCAAACGTATCCGGGTAGTAAATGGGAAGATAAAATCGTATTTTTAAAAGCTCAAAGTTATGGTGGCTTAAAAGACTTTGACCGATATAAAAAAGAACTCAAACAGTTTGAGCAGGCCTACCCCAAAAGTCCACTCATACCAGAAGTAAAAGCCTTATTGGAAAAATTTACCCAAAACAACCGATAATATGTTTGCATTAGAAGTAGGGAAATATGCCAAATTTATACGAACCATGTACCGATTTTTCCTCGGCACAACCGTAGCGTCCATCCTATTTATTGTAGCTGTCAATTACAACTTTTTGTGGCTTTTCGGCGGAATGCCCAGCTTATATGAATTAGAGAATCCAAAAAGCCAACTGGCCTCATTGATGATTTCCGAAGATGGCCAAGAGATCGGCAAATACTTTCGTGAAAATCGGAACCCGCTTGAATTTGAACAACTTCCTGAAAATATTGTCAATACACTCGTTTCGACGGAAGATGCCCGCTTTACATCACATTCGGGAATTGATATTCGCTCGATGTTTCGTGTGGTCTTTTCATTAGGTACTGCCGGTGGAGGAAGTACTATTTCACAGCAACTAGCCAAAAATTTGTTCCATACCCGGTCCATGGAGTTTGGGGAAGACGACCCCGTTTACTTAGGTTTACTCATGAAAATAGATGGCTTACGAACGGTCATTGCCAAAGTTAAGGAATGGATTTTGGCGATCCGATTAGAGCGCCGATACACCAAGCAAGAGATCATGGCCATGTACCTGAATGAAGTGAGTTTTGGTAACAATGCTTACGGAATACAGGTTGCCTGTCGGACCTATTTCCAAAAAGACCTTCAAGAAGTAACGCTTCCGGAAGCCGCCACGCTAATCGGTCTACTTCAAAATCCCTCTTTATATGATCCACGCGTTCGCCCAGAAAGAACATTGGAACGACGTAATGTGGTGTTGGGCCAACTAGCCAAATATGAATTCATCACGGAAGAAGATTTACCCAAGTTGCAAGACGCGCCACTTAATTTAAATTACCGTGTGGAAAACCAGAATACGGGAGCGGCGCCCTATTTCAGGGAGGTCATACGCCAGCAAGTTTTAAAGGCTATTAAGGAATTAAATCAAGAACGTCCGGAGGACCAGCAATTAAACCTGTACACTAGTGGATTACGCATTTATACTAGCATTGATTCTCGCATGCAGAAATACGCGGAGGAATCCGTTCGAGAGCACATGCGTGCGGAACAAAAGTTGTTTTATGATCATTGGCGTGGACGCAATCCATGGGTTAATGAAGAGATGAAGGAAATCAAGGGCTTTTTACGTGATGCAATGAAGCGGACACAACGTTACCGTGACTTGATGACTGCGTACAATAATGATGAATTTAAAGTTTGGGAAGAATTACGAAGACCAATTAAAATGTCGGTTTTCACATACGATGGAGATAAAGATACGACCTTGAGCCCGATGGATTCATTGAACTATTACAAACGAATTCTGAACTGCGGCATGATGGCGATGGATCCCATGAATGGGCATGTGAAAGCTTGGATCGGTGGTATTAACTACAAATATTTCAAATTCGATCACATCTCACAAAGTAAGCGCCAGCCTGGTTCCACGTTTAAACCCTTTGTTTATGGAGCGGCCATAGAGAATGAAATCGTTACCCCGTGTGATGAATTGATGGATGAACCCGTGACTTTTGGCGAGGAAGACGGTCTTAGTGGAGGAACTTGGACACCCCAAAATTCAGATGGCAAATACAGCTATCAAAATTTGAAAATGCGGCGGGCGATGGGATTATCTATCAATTCCATTTCTGCCAAATTGATGAAGCAATTAGGCCCAGACAAGATTGCGGAATTTGCCCATAAATGTGGAATCAACAGCCCATTAAACGAAGTTCCATCCCTCTGTTTAGGAGCATCAGAAGTGTCGTTGCTTGAGCAAGTTTCTGGTTATGCTACGCTTGCGAATGGTGGGGAAAAAATTGAACCAATTTTAGTCTTAAAAATTACCGATAAAGTAGGTAATGTATTGCGTGAGTATTCACCCCCAGTAAAAGCAGTTATCAAACCTGAAACCGCTTATCTGATGACCTACATGTTACAAGGAGCAGTCCATGAGCCAGGAGGTACCGCCGAAGGATTGAAACGAACATCGATTGTAGCAGGGAATGAAATAGGTGCCAAAACTGGAACAACCTCAAATTATTCGGATGGCTGGTTTATGGGAGTTACTCAGAAGTTGGTTGCCGGCGTATGGGTGGGCGGCGACGATCGCAGTATCCACTTTCGTAGTTTGGCTCTTGGTCAAGGTGCCAAAATGGCGATGCCCGCCTATGCGAAATTTATGGAAAAGGTATATGCCGACCAGACTTTAGCTATTGAGGGGTATCGGAAGATGCCATTTATCAAACCTGAAAATTTTGTATTTGATTTTAGTTGCAATGGTCGCGTGGTGGGTGATTCAACTGCCACTGAAGCACCTGTCTCCCAATAAATATGCGTTTTTTAACCCTTAGCGACCAAAGATGTAAAATGACCATTTACCATGCAAACATTTTACTGATATTATTTCATTTTTAGTCTTAAAAATGGTGTTTATCAACTATTTGAGTATAAATACACCAATTATTTATTAGTCAAGTGCCAAAAAATGAGAACAAAAGCAAAATTTGGACAAAAACAACCCTTAAACAAATATTAGTTTTGTCCTATATTAATAATATGTAAAACTTTAATAAATATTTTTCGGAAGACCTCAAAATCCTAAAACACAATTTCATGATTAATGTCTAATTTTGGCTAATGACAGATTTCGAACCTAAAAACATCTTGCCTAGCCTGCCGGAAGAACCCGGTGTCTACCGCTATTTCGATGCGTTCGATACAATCATCTATATAGGAAAAGCCAAAAACCTAAAAAATAGGATAAGCAGCTATTTCACCAACCTCCAAAATCACAATACCAAAACTCGAAAATTAGTCCAGCAGATTTGTCGGCTCGAATTCACCATCGTGCACTCCGAATTTGACGCACTTTTATTGGAGAATACGCTTATCAAACAATTCCAGCCCAAATACAACATTCTACTACGGGATGATAAAACCTATCCATTTATTTGTTTAACCAAAGAACATTTTCCTCGCCTTATCACTTCGCGGCGAATCGACCATGCCGCAGGTACATTTTTTGGCCCATATGCGAATCCGAAAGCAATGAATGGGATGCTAGAGATGATTCACCAACTATACCCATTGCGCAGTTGCTCCCTCACTTTAAAGCCCGGAAATATTGAACAAGGGAAATTCAAAGTCTGCCTAGAATACCACATCGGTAATTGCAAAGGGCCATGTGAGGGATTGCAAAAGGAAAATGATTATTTGGTATACATTGATCAGGTAACACACATACTAAAAGGAAATTACCAAAAACCAAAAACTTTTTTCCAAGAACGAATGCAAGAATCAAGCGGCCGTTTAGCTTTCGAAGAAGCGCAAGAATGGAAAGAAAAATGGGAACTCCTCGAAAACTTTCAATCGAAATCGACAGTCGTCAATCCATCCATCCATGATATCGATGTGTTTTCGATGGTCTCCGACGAGCAGATGGCGTACGTCAACTTCATGAAGGTCATCAACGGGACTATTTTGCAGTCCCAAACCTACGAAGTAAAAAAGAAATTAAATGAAGACGAGTCGGACCTACTGACTATGCTGATTTGGGAAAAGCGTGATCAATTTCATAGCGAGGCCAAGGAAATTTTGACAAACATCCCCATGTCAATTGAATTTCGTGGCATCAAAAATACCATCCCGTTAATGGGTGACAAGAAAAAGCTATTGGACATGTCACTTAAAAATGTACTCTATTTCCGCAAGGAAAAAGCAGATCGTAAAGCTGCAGAAGAATCAGGTGGGGATCGAAAAATGCGTGTTTTATTGACTTTGAAGAATGATCTTCATTTAAAACACTTACCCAAACGCATCGAATGCTTTGATAACTCCAACCTCCAAGGGACTAACCCAGTCTCAGCCATGGTTTGCTTTATCCAAGCACAAGCTGCCAAAAAAGAATATCGTTTATTTACTCCACGAACAGTCGTGGGACCAGACGATTTCGCAACCATGTACGAAGTAATCACACGACGTTACACACGATTAATCGAAGAAGAGGCCGAAATGCCCGACTTAATTATTGTCGATGGAGGCAAAGGCCAATTAAGTGCCGCATGTGATGCACTGAAAGCAATAGGTCTTTATGGACAAGTTCCCATTATCGGTATCGCAAAAAGACTTGAGGAAATTTACTTCCCAGAAGATAGTCTGCCTTTGTACATCGACAAAAAATCGGAATCCTTAAAATTAATCCAACAACTTCGCGATGAGGCACACCGTTTTGGAATTACGGCGCATCGCAATAAGCGTAGTAAGAATTTCCTAATAAGTCAATTAGAAGAATTAGATGGAATTGGAAAATTAACCGCCCAAAAATTAATGAAACATTTTGGCACGATACGCAACATGTATGATTCACCAGCGGAAGATCTAGAAAAAGTGTTAGGGAAATCAAAAACACCTGGTTTTCGGAAACAACTCAAAATTTGGCTAGACGAAAAGTCTTAATTGTGAGATTCAAATTTCCCTACCTCTATGTGCTGAAATTGTCTGTAAACCTGAATAATGATTGAGAGCGCAATGGCCATTTCACAAACGCCAACAACTAACACAAAGATTCCCATCATCAGGCCTTGCTGCGCATCATCTTGGCGCGAAAAAGCAATTAAATTCAAATTAGCCGCATTTAACATCAGCTCAATACCCATCAATATAAATATCGCATTACGCTTTAGAACCATAATCGTGAAACCCGTCGCGAACAATGCCGCACTCGCCCATAAAAAATAAATTACCGGAATTTCAGTCATTTCGTTTTGCAATATAAGTTGCCCCCACGAGCGCAATTAATAAATAAACACCAACCAACTCGAACGGAAAGGCATATTTTGTCAAAAGCGCAACACCCACATCGCGTAATTTCGACTGATCATTACCCACTACATGCAATTGCCAATCCATACCTGAAAAGACATAAATCAAAGCAATAAAAATCGATAATCCGACCGCTGCCGACCAGATAAAACTACGCTGTTCGACCCACAAATGATTCTTACCGTTCGTTTCGCGGGACTGCTGAGTCGTCAACATGATTCCAAAAAGGATTAAAATCAGGACTCCACCCACATAAATCATCAAATGAGAAACAGCCATTACGTCAGCATAAGCAATGACATACAAGCCCGCCAGGCCAAGCATGCACATAAACATCGCCAATGCCGCATGCAAGATATTGCGCGTAAACAACATCGCTAACCCACTCCCGCAAGTTAAAATCACTAAAGCCAAAAATGATAATAAGATAGGGGTCATGGTTTAGACGCTAGCTTAGACGTTAGACTCTGGACTTTGGACGTCAGAAGTTGGACCTTCGGACTCCGGACTAGCTACTGACGACTGACTACTGTCCACTGCCTTCGCTTTAAAACTTGGCTTAAAAACTGGCTTCTTAACCTCCGGACTAACGACTTCGGACTCCGGACTAGCGACTGACGACTGACTACTGTCCACTGTCGACTGACTACTGTCCACTGCCGACTGACCACTGACGACTGACGACTGACCACTGTCCGCGGACTTTTTCAACTCCTCTTTCTCCGCCACAAACTGTTCATACAAACGCTTCTTCTCCTCTGCCTCCTCCGCCGTCAAGTTCGCAAATGAGAAATTATGCTCTTTGACCTCAAAAACAGAAAAGTCATACTCCGACGTCATCGTTAAACACTCCGTCGGACAAACCGTTGTGCACAGACCACAAAAACAACATTTAGACATGTCGATGTCGAATTTGGCAGCATAAAGTCGAATGGGAGATCCGTCGGATGTTAGGCCAACAAACCCAGTAGCTTTGATGGGCTCAATTTCGATGCAATCAACAGGGCAGACTTTGACGCATTTGTCACAAACAATGCAATCATCCATCTCATTGTGTAACTGATAGCGACCGTTATCCGGAACAGGAATCTCTACATGCGGATATTCCAATGTCGTAATCCCTGAAGTTTGCGAAAAATAAGAGGCATCCTGAATGTTATGTTGGCTGCGCTTTTTACGAGCATCCCAGGCATGCTTCCATGTCAGAGCCATCCCCTTTCGAGTACTCTGAATCACATCAACAATTTCCTTCAAATAACGCTTCATCTCAGTCATTAAAAATAAATAGCGGGATAAGAAGATGGATCAGCTTCACGCATCATTTCGTAAACAGTATCCACCACATTTTCTACATTTGGTTTTGAAAAATAATCTCCATCCGAACTATAGGCTGGTCGGTGAGGCATCGCAGCTAAACACCGTGCTGGACTATCTAACCACGAAAAGGCACCTTGTTTGTCCAGCACCTCTTGCATCATGTAGGCTGATGTCCCTCCCGGCATATCTTCGTCGGCAAACAACACACGCTGCGTCTTCTGAATCGATGTCAAAATAAGGTGGTATCGGTCAAATGGCAATAAAGTTTGTACATCGATAACCTCAACCGAAATTCCCATATCGGCTAAACAATTCGCTGCCTCCATCACGATCCGACACATCGACCCATATGTTACAATCGTCAAATCATTCCCCTCTCGTAATATTTCAGGCACCCCAAGCTCTACTTGAATGGCCAATAAATTTGTGGGCATCGGTTCTTTTAATCGATATCCATTCAAACACTCAACAACCACACCAGGATCATCTCCGGCTAATAACGTTCGGTACATGCCAGCCGCTTGAGTCATGTCACGCGGAACACAGAAGTGAACTCCACGCAATCCATTAATCAACACGGCCATCGGACTACCCGAATGCCAAATCCCCTCCAAACGATGCCCACGGGTTCGCAGTATCATCGGTGCTTTTTGACCCCCAGCCGTACGGTAATGTAAACATGCCCAATCATCCGATAAAATTGGAAACGGGACAAATATATAATCCAAATATTGAATCTCGACAATTGGTCGTAAACCACGCATCGAAGCACCGATTCCCTGACCTACAATACTCACCTCTCGAATTCCAGTATCTGTCAATTTAAGAGGTCCAAAAATCTCTTGCAAGCCAGCTAGCGTTTGATTTACATCACCAATTTTTCCAACATCCTCCCCCAAAACAAAGACGCGCGGATCTAACAGAAAATGGGCAAAGCTTTTATTTAAAATTTCACGCCCATCCACAAGAATGGGGTCTTTGTCATATTCAGCCCGAACCCCTTTAATATGCATTGGACTTTGCGCTGACTCACTCATTTGATGTGAACTAAACCGACGATAATTTTTCGTCTCCAATTCTTCAAGCCAATGCCGAAGTAATTTGACGGCAGGCCCTTGAAAAAAGCGAAAGGCACGCAAGGTTTTTCTACCTGCACGTACTAAATCACTAAAAATCGGGTAGGAAAGTTGGTTCAATTCTTCTAATATTGGTTCGATCAAACCAGGTTCATTCGTCGAATCATATAGGTTTTTAGCAATCCGCAAGAAGCCCTTTTTGTCAACTTCAATCGAAGCCATGTAAGCAGAAAAAGCCTCTTTTTGGTATCTGCGTGCTTCTTTAGAGGCCTCTTCATCAATGGCAAGCAAGGTGCTTTCATCCGAAATTCCAGCCTGTATAATCCACTCCCGAAAACGCACATTGCAATCAGCATCAGACTCAAATTGAAGGCGCTCGGCCGACTTATATCGCTCATGTGATCCGGAGGCCGAGTGACCTTGTGGTTGCGTGCATTCAATAACATGCACTAAACAAGGCACATATTCCTCACGCGCCAAACGAGCCGCCTGCTGATAAGCCACCACCAATCCAGGATAATCCCAAGCCTTTACTTGAAAAATCTCTATTCCTTTTTCCGTTTCTGTTCGTTGGTATCCAGCTAACGCCTTTGAAATCGATGATTTAGTTGTCTGAAATTCAATGGGAACTGAGATGCCATAACCATCATCCCAAACTGAAAAAACAATTGGAATTTGCAACACTCCTGCCGCATTTATACACTCCAAAAACATTCCTTCGGAAGTTGACGCATCCCCAATCGTCGTAAAACAAACCTCCTGTCCTCCTTTCGAAAACAACGCACTATATGGCTCTAAATCAGGCCTTTCTTTATACATTTTCGAAGCATAGGCCACGCCCAATGCACGCGGAGTCTGTGCACCTGTCGAAGAAATCCCCGCAACGTTATTGTATGTTTCAGTTTGATTTAACCATTCCCCCTGGGCATCTAGCCACCGAGTTGCATGGTGATTATTCATTTGTCGGCCACCTGAGTGTGGATCAAACTGAATATCGGGATGTCCATATAATTGCGCAAAATATTGGGGCCAAGTTAAGTCTCCAATCGCCACCCCGATCGTCTGATCCCGGTAATAACCTGAAATATAATCCCCCCGTTGCATCGCATTAGCCAAAGCTATTTGACACAATTCCTTCCCATCCCCGTAAATTCCAAATTTGGCTCGACCCGAAAAAACTTCTTTGCGCACTAGCATACTACATGCCCTACTTAGCACAGCAAGTCGATAATTATCCATTACCTGATTCGGATCAAATGTAATCCCAGGATTAGAAAATGAATAGCTATGAGTCAAAGACAAGAGTATTTATGATTGCAACGTGTAAAAATACAACAAAATCCTTGTCGGCCAAATACGTTCCATTTCAAACTTTTTGAAAAACTCCCGCATTTCTTTTGCCGAATCTTTCCATTGTTATAGATTTGTTGCTCAACTAAGTAAACCAATTATAAAACCATGAAGAAATTTTTAGGAGTACTCGCACTCATTTTAGGCTTCGCTTTCCAATCAAATGCACAGGGAGCAATCCGATTTAAAGCCGAAAAACATGATTTTGGCAAAATTAAAGAGGGCACACAAGCATCTTATGCCTTTGAATTTACCAACACAGGGAAAGCTCCGGTAGTAATTTCCAATGTTCAGCCATCATGCGGTTGTACTACGCCAGAATGGTCAAGAGAACCAATAATGCCGGGAAAAACAGGAAAAGTTACCGCATTGTATAACTCTGCTGGAAGACCTGGAAACTTTAACAAAACCATTACGGTGGTCAACAATGGAGAAGTATCTCAGATTATTTTGACTATACAAGGTTCGGTTGTACCCAAGTAAGTTTAGCGAATTAAAAAAAGGGCCGACAATTAAATTTGTCGGCCCTTTTTTTGTGCTAATCTCGATTTAATAAGGCTTTATTTTTTAACCCATTTATCCATGAAGCTATTTTGAGTACATCGCCGGCTGGAACATGGCTCATCGGCGCCATCGCCGTTGCGTAGTCTGGCCAATTCTGCGGGTTTGGTTTATATACCAAAGCTAAAATTTGCTTGTCCGTATAATTTCGTTTAGCAATATCCACATAAGATGGGCCCACGACTCTCGCCTCTTTTGCATGGCAAGCTAAACACGTGTGCTTTTTCAACAACGCCATTGCCTCTTCATCCGAAATAATTGACTTTCCTGACGGCTTGGAAGCTACTACTTGAATTGATTTTTCAACTTTTTCAACTTGCATTCGATTTGTCTCCGAAACCGCAATTCGACCACCCGCTGGAATTTGATTCAACGTATAATAAGCGGTTTCATGAAGTAAAGGGTCTCCAGATTCGTTACGAATACCCGTCAATTTAAATTCATGGATAAAAAACTGGCGTAACCCCTCAATTACTAAACGCACTTTTCGTTTGTCAGCTGAAACTTCCATAGCAGAAATCTTCAAATCCTTGAGTTCAATAATCGGACTTCCGTATTGATGTTGGTATTTGTATATATAAGACCTTAAGGCATAAGAAGCTGCTTTTTTAACCGAATTTATATCCACAGCCTGCGTGAAACTTAGCTCAAATCCATCTGGCTTCGCATGTATATTTTCAATTTCAAAGGGCATTTCCCCATTCCAAAAAAGCCGTTGCAGACCAAAATTATCTTTCCCGGTTGAACCCCACCCGCGGGAAGTCATCCCGACAAACATGGAGCCATCTAAACCAAAACGTTCGCGTAAAATACCCGACTGAAAACCTTCTCTGTAATTAATACAAAAACCTTGATACACTCCATTGACCTTCTCTAAACCCATCCGCATCACTTTAGACTGCCCCTGATCAGCAACAAAATACTGTCCTGGGAATGGACTAAATTTTCCTTTCGTCGAGTCTTGCAAGATGTCTGCCGTACTTATTCCCATAATGGCATGTGGAAACCAAACAGCAGGCAATTTTAAATTTTTCACCTTTGCTGCCGCCTCATACATCGGGGCGCCATTATCTTGAATTTCTTCGAGGGTCAACTTAAACGGGCTATTGGGCTCTTTCGCCCATTTCAATCCGCCTGGGTTACCGGCGAAATCCCCCTTCGCCAAATGCGTTACACGACCCGATCCAACCCAATCCCCTTGGTTTTCACCATAAAAAATATCCCCTTCATCATTAATTGAATACCCCGCTGGAGACCGCAACCCCGCTGAATGGGGCTCCATGGTACCATCAGGCTTGATTTTCAGAAGCCAGCCCCTCCATTTGGCAAATTTACCTTCCCCGAAACCGACCCAGGCGAGGTTTAAAGTCACCAACATATCCCCGTTTTTGTCAAAAACAGGCCCATACGTATATTCGTGATAATTACCAGATAAATCAAACTGATAAATGGGAACATATAAATCCGCGACACCATCACGATCCGTATCTGTGATTTTGGTTAATTCACCACGCTGGGAACAATAAAATGAACCGTCTTTGTAAGCAAGTCCCAAGACTTCGTGCAAACCACTAGCGAAGCGTTTAAAGTGTACCTGATGATTTTCTTTTTGATATGGATTTTCGATAATCCATATTTCGCCACGACGCGTACTTACAGCTAAACGGCCATCAGGCATCGTTGCAATACCCCCAATCTCTAGATAAATATCTTTCGGAATCGGAAGCGTCTTAATTTCGTAATAATCTTGCTCAGTTTTGGCAGATTTTTTCTGTGCCACAACACCCATCGGGAGCAGCAAACAAACGGCTAAAAAGCTATATAAATTTTTCATATTATTACAATTACCAAATGATCTGATAAGTTAAACTAGTTCCCTGAACGGCTTGTCGGCCTACCGAAAAATCAACTCCTCCACCGGTCGTTTGGATAAAATAGGATTGATCTTTTAGGCCAACTAAACTTGCGTTTACCACCGCGATTTGCTTAGGGGAGGCGATACTAAAATCAAGTGCTGATTGAAGCGAGCTGGAATTTTTGAAGGTAATTATGCGTTTTAGCCCAATATTATTGGCCGCTGGAACGATACGATCTTCCAATTGCATTTTTGCAGCCGTCCAATCGTACATGAAGACCGGTCGGCCTTGCTCCAACTTATACCCTTTATAAACTAATTCTGTCGCATTGAGAGAATCAGGTTGCGCTTGATGATCAAGCGTTAGCGGAAAACGACCATCCATGACGACCGTCACACCGAGAGGCTCAGACGTTTGGGGTTCTCCGCGTTCGTGCCACATTTGCGTTGCATTTAAGAAAGGTCCACGCCAAACTTGAAGTAGGGCACCTTGCTTCAGGTCATACGAATAATGAACTCCAGAAGGGTCCCCTACATGTATAACATGTGTTTTTTTCTTCCCTAGATGAAAAGCGAAGGACCGTTGCATCACAGGCTCTGCATTTGCTTTCACCTCGACAATGCCCACAGCCTGCGGGTCAATCATGGACTTTCGATCATGCAAAATTACTGGATGTGAACCGACGCGCTTAACAAGCAAACCTAGCGCTTGAGGGCCCCAAGGAAAATCTTTAATGTGGATTAATTCCAACTGATGTTTCCCGGCCGTTAAATAAGTAGCCTGTGTAACCTTATCAGAATACCAATGCGCACCTTGATTTAGTTCTTTCCCATCTACTTTTAAAACACCACCACCCGTCCAATGCGTTTCAAATTCATAGGTATCAGCATCAGGAATAGTTAATTCAGCTTGGTAGCGAATTAAATAATCATTTTTTGCTGGGACTACTTTGACTGTCAATTTAGGGATTGTTCCGTTCATAACTGGAGTGGCTTGTCCAATAACAGGTTCCGTAAACTTCCCTGAATAGTATGTATACTTTACTTCTCCAAGGCTGGCAGAAGGTTTATCAAATGTCTCGTATCGAATATTGCGAAATGCAACAGGACCGTGGTCGCCTTGAATGCGAATTGGGCCAAAAGCCGCCTCTGCATCGAAAAGTGCTCCACGAGTCATTCCGGAAACTTCAATGTTTTCGTGAATTAAAATACCATTAAGAATGACTTTTTTAAACCGCGCGTTTTGAATTTTCTTTCCGGTAGCGTCAAAACGGGGTGCCTGAAAATCAATTTCAATCGTTTGCCAGGTCCCAGGAGCTTTACACGCGTTTTGTAATGGAGCACTCCCTTCGTACCCTTGATTTCCTTTTCCACGTCCCTCATCCCAGCGTTCATAAATTCCACCACAATCCCCAAAATTTATTTTTGTTTTCCCCCATGAATCATACAACTGAACTTCATACCGGCCTTGTAGGTAAATTCCAGAATTCGCTCCTTTCGGGAGCATAAAGTCCAGCATCAACCGCATGTCGCCATGGTTAAGTTGAAATGTTAAATCATCCGTCCGCTGGTACTTTCCGTGCCGCAACGTGTTTAACAAAACCCCTTTACCGGTGGCAACTTGAAAGCTGGTGTCTGAGTAGGTAGCTCGCACAGCACCTTCGATGGACCAATTGGTACTCGGTTGGGCAAATGCTTGAAGATCTGAGAGAGAAATTGTCTGCTGGGCGAAACTAGTCCACGAAAGCAGCATAAGCAAAAGAATTTTCCGCATGGATATTTGATTAAATAGGTTCTATGAAAACAAAACTAATAAAATAACTGAACAATTTCATCGGCACAAACGGGATAGTGGTAGCAAAAAATAACTAGGTATAAATCAAAGTTTGTTAATTTGTTTTTTTTTAGGCATTAACAAAATGATCAAAAGTAAATTAACTACGCGGTCCATCTTAATTCACCTGCTATTTTGGGCCTGTTTATTAGCCTTGCCTATACTCTTGGGCCCGAGTTCTCAGTCGACAGATCCTACTGAAATACAACGTCACTTTCAATGGAACTTATTTTTCTTTGTTTTTGGACTAGCCAATATTCCTATTTTCTACATAAATACTGAGGTATTAATCCCCAAAGTGCTCAAGAAATATAATATCTTATTGTATTTGGGATTTTTAGTTTTAGGATTTTTCATCATGGTTTGGCTAAATGATATCATTTTTGACCTACTTTTCCCAAATCGTGAGATTGGACCTCGACGGGGCGGTGGCGGCATGAAACGCTTTACGTATTTACGTATCATTTTCCAATATTTATTCATCATTGCTATTGGTATTAGTTACCGCTTTCTTTCAGACAACTTACACGAACAAGAAGCTAAAAAAGAAGAGGAAAATGAACGATTAAAGTCAGAACTTTCTTTTCTGCGCTCGCAAATTAGCCCACATTTTATGTTCAATGTGCTTAATAGCATTGTCTCTCTTTCGCGTAGAAAACCAGAAAGTGTTGAACCTGTGATCATTAAATTATCCGAATTGATGCGCTACATGATTTATGAAACAAGTGATTTTAAAGTAGCCATCAGTAAGGAGGACAACTATTTAGAATCCTATATTGAATTACAAAGGCTACGATTTGGAACGGATATTCAAATCAACTATGAGTCTAATTCGACCAATCCCTCGGGAACAATCGAACCAATGTTACTAATTCCATTTGTCGAAAATGCCTTCAAACATGGAGTAGGCATGGTGACAAATCCAACCATTTCAATCCGCCTAATCGATACACCTGAAGCCTTAACGTTTGAAGTAACCAATCAAGTGAGTAAACACGTGACGGAACATAAAGATGAAAGTTCAGGCATTGGGCTAACGAATGTGCGACGTAGGCTAGAGTTACTGTATCCTGAAACGCATACATTGGACATTATAGAAGAGGATGGAACTTATCAGGTAGCACTAATGATTAAACACGTATAAATCATGGAAGAGGTTCAAGAGCAATTTAATGAGTTGCCGAGTACACTTTTGCGTTGCATCGCGATTGATGATGAAAGTTTGGCATTGGATTTAGTAGAAGACAATATTGCCAAAGTCCCTTTTCTTAAGATGGAAGCGCGTTGCCGCAATGCTTTTGAAGCCATTGACTATTTACAAAATAATCCAGTTGACCTTATTTTCCTGGATATTCAAATGCCTGGCTTAACAGGTGTTCAGTTTTTAGAGGGATTAACTCATAAACCTATGGTTATTTTCGTAACTGCATATCAGCAATATGCGGTCGAAGGATTTAATCTAGACGTCATCGATTATGTGTTGAAACCTATTTCGTTTGAGCGATTCTTGAAGGCGTCTCATAAAGCCTTGGATTTCTACAAAAGTAAATTAGCTCTCCAAGTTCAAGGAGCGGTAAGTGAATCGAAAGTTGACTATATTTTCATACATGCAGATTACTCCTTGATGAAAATTATGCTCGATGACATCTTATATATTGAAGGCCTCAAAGATTACATCAAAATACATTTACGGACTCAAAAATTTCCGGTAGTATGTCGGATGACGATGAAGCTAATCGCGGAAAAGCTCCCGCTAGATGCATTTTTGCGCATCCATAAATCTTATATAGTTTCGCTTAAAAAAATCGAATCTATTCGAAATCAGAAAGTAAAAATTGGTGAAAATCACATCCCGTTAAGCGACAGTTATTCAGAACAGTTCTACCAAACGATTGGGTATCAAAAAACGTAAAGATTTACGTAACTTTGAATCTTTGGTGAAATTAGCTTTATGTCCATACTTAAAAAACTTGCCGGGGAAACGCTATCCTATGGTTTCAGTACAATCCTGGGACGATCGCTAAATTTCCTACTTGTTTTTGTTCATACATGGGCATTTCTTCCCGCTGAGCTTGGTATCAATGTAAAGCTATATGGATACATGGCCATCGCTAATATCCTCTACACATATGGCATGGAAACCGCTTATTTTCGGTTTGCCAAAGAAGCCCCTGAGAAATATTACCAGCTGATATTAACGGCCATAATAACAACTTCGGGAGCCTTTACCCTAGGATTGTTTTTTTTCGCGGAACCGATCATGCAGTCGCTTGGGTATCCCGGAAAAGGAATTTTTCTTAATTGGCTTGCCCTAATTCTAGCGATTGATGCCATCACGGCGATCCCATTTGCCAAACTTCGACTTGAGCAAAAAATCAAAAAATTTGTCACGGCAAAAATCGTTTCAATCCTCGTGAACGTGGGGCTAAATCTACTGTTTTTATTGGTCTTAAAGCCGATACACACGGGAGATTTCGGGCAAACGATACCTTCATTTTTCAAAGAATTGTATGTGCCGGGAATTGGTGCAGGATATATATTTTTGGCGAATTTAATTGCGAATGCAAGTCTATTTTATTGGCTCAAAGATGAGTTAAAAGCATATCGTTGGCGCTGGGATTGGGCCGAATTTAAGGGACTGTGGATCTATGCGTACCCGATCATGTTCATGAGTTTAGCTGCGATGTTCAATCTGATGTTTGATCGATTGTTGCTTGAGGAATTTTTACCCGCAGGATTTTATCCAGGTAAAACGTCACAGGATGCGCTGGGAATTTATGGGAATTGCTACAAGCTTTCTGTTTTTATGAGTTTGGCCATTCAAGCGTTCAAATATTCAGCAGAACCTTTTTTCCTAGGTAAGAAATCGGAAAGTAATAGCCAATCAAATTTAGCTTTAGTGACGCATTGGTTTGTTATCGTATGTACGCTTTTGTGGGTCGGCGTTTCCGTGAATCTATTTTGGATTAAGACCTTATTTTTACGCCAATCAATCTACTGGGAAGGTATCGGAATCGTACCCATTTTGTTACTGGCCAATTTATTCCTGGGCGTTTATTATACGCAGTCGGTGTGGTTCAAACAAACCAATAAAACCTACTATGGTACGATCATAACCCTAATGGGATTAGGCGTAACCTTGTTGGGCAACATCTTGTTTATACCGGTATATGGTTACATGGCATGTGCTTACTCGTTCTTAGTATCTAGCATTGTAATGACGGTTTTAAGTTTTATTGGGGGGCAGAAATATGCTCCGGCACCTTTTAGGTGGAAAAGTGACCTAGGTTACTTAGTTTTAGGTGGATTTTGCATTTACGCAGGAGGGTTAGATTGGATTTCAACACCACTAATCACTGCAAATTTGGGCCTAATCATTGTTATTGTGTTTATTGGGCTATATGAATTTAATTGGCGAGCAGGAAAACCTCACTTGAAGTTGTAAGTATGAAGCAGGAATTACGGACGCAATATTTGACTTTAAAGCTGAAAATCGGCCAGATGCTTGCGCGTTTGGATGAGACAGAAAAAACGATTATCCAACTAGAAAATGATTTAAAAGTTGCGAATTTAGCGTTGGAAGAAAAATCAAAACTACTAGTTGACGTATCAGCCAAAGCAAAAGAATATGAAAAAAGCTTAAAAAAATCAGATAAAATTGGTAAACTTGTGACTAGTAAAGACAACACAGAGGCCTCGAAAGCTGAACTGAAGAAAAAGTTAGATAGTTATATAGTAATTATAGATCATTGTATTGAGCAATTACGCAAACCATGAGTGAAAAGCTACCTTGCAACCTATTATTGGGGATACAAAATGTCTCCCTGCGTGTAAGTAAACAGGAAGAATCATGTACGCGAAACGCGGCAGTCATAGTGAACCGCTTAGTTAAATTTTACGAGAAAGAGACAAACAGCACGGATCCCAATAAAGTAATGGCCTTAGTGGCGCTGGATTTAGCTATGTGTGGTATAAAATTTGATTCGGAACGCAAAGAATTGCAAAACAATGTTCATTCGGAAAATAGTCAGTTAATCGAACTGGTATCTGAATTTACCTTATAAAAAATCCTTCTTCTTTTGGGCAGTTGACAGAGCGCTAATGTTTAACAAAACAATCGTTCTATGACTATATTATCGCTTATTATCCCCTTGTTATCACTTGCGGGTGGGGTATTTGCCGGAAAAATTTTCTTTTCCAAAGTGAATAAAAATTTAGAAGCGGATGCTCAAAGCAAAGCGGATGAAATATTAAAAAATGCCTCTTTTGCAGCTGAAAACTTAAAGAAGGACAGGATGCTCGAGGCAAAGGAAAACTTCCTTCGTTTGCGTGGTGAATTTGAGGAAGAGACGCAAGCAAAGAAAGGGATTCTGATTGAAAATGAACAAAAATTACGTGAGAAAGAACGCACCTTAGCTCAGCAACAAGAGCAGCAACGGATTGCAGATCAAGAATTGCAATCGCAAAAGCAGAGCATCCAAACGAAAGAAGAAAATTACCGCAAAAAATTTGAGGATGTAGAAAAGGTTCGTGCTGAGGCAGAAGCAATGTTAGCGAATCAGATCAATCAATTAGAGAAAATTGCAAATTTTTCGGCAGATGAGGCGCGCCAACAACTAATCGATGCGTTGAAAGCGGAAGCAGAATCAAAAGCTAGTTCAATCGTAAAGCAGGCAATTGAGGAAGCTAAGTTGACAGCCACAAAAGAGGCTAAGAAAGTAGTAATTGAAACGATCCAACGGACTGCAGCAGAAAATGCTATTGAAAACTGCGTATCTGTTTTCAATATTGAATCAGACGATATTAAAGGAAAAATTATTGGTCGGGAGGGACGTAACATTCGTGCACTGGAGGCAGCTACAGGTGTTGAATTTATCGTAGATGATACACCTGAGGCGATTATCATTTCTGGATTTGATCCTGTTCGTCGGGAAATCGCACGTCTTTCGTTGCACCGTTTGGTACAAGATGGACGTATTCACCCAGCACGTATTGAAGAAGTAGTCAATAAGACTAAAAAGAATATCGATGACGAGATTATCGAAATCGGTGAAAAAACGGTTATCGAATTAGGTATTCATGGATTGCATCCAGAATTAATCAAGATGATTGGTCGGATGCGTTTCCGTTCTTCGTATGGCCAAAACCTATTGCAACACTCACGCGAAGTAGCTAAACTGTGCGCGACCATGGCTGCCGAGCTAGGACTAAATGCTAAACTTGCGAAGCGTGCTGGATTATTGCATGATATTGGTAAAGTTTGGCATGAAGAACCAGAACTTCCGCATGCTTTGTTGGGAATGGAGTTAGCCCTAAAATATAAAGAGCATCCAGAAGTTTGTAATGCAATCGGTGCGCACCACGATGAGTGTGAAATGACTTCCATGATTTCACCCATTATCCAAGTTTGTGATGCGATTTCAGGCTCGCGCCCAGGTGCGCGTCGAGAAATGATGGAATCGTACATGAAACGTCTTCGCGATTTGGAGGCTCTTGCTACATCTTTTCAAGGTGTTCAAAAATGCTATGCGATACAGGCAGGCCGCGAGTTACGAATTTTAGTAGATGCGGAACATGTAAGTGATGAAAAAGCATCTAATTTATCATTTGACATCTCCCAAAAAATCGAAAAAGAAATGCAGTATCCTGGCCAAATCAAAGTAACGGTAATCCGTGAAATGAGAGCAGTGAATTTTGCTAAATAAGTTTCTTGATAATTTGTTGAACGGCAAATCACCTTCGACATTTTTACCTATTTTTGCTAACGCTGCCGGGGTCTTCAACCCCGGCAGCGTTTACCGTTTTTATGGTTTTAATAACACCTACAACAGCGCAACATTGGCAGGCATATTATGCCCTGAGATTCTCAGTTCTACGAGAACCTTGGGATCAGCCACTCGGATCTGAAATTTTAGCCGATGAAGCATCTGCCATTCATGTCATGGCCATAGGTGAATCAGAAAAAGTACTCGGCGTGGCTCGTATGCACGAATCAGCCGTTCGACAAGGGCAGGTTAGGTGCGTGGCGGTGGCAACGGACCAACAAGGCAAAGGTATTGGAAAACTGATAATGAGTTACTTGGAAAAGGTAGCAATGGAAAAAGGCTGGCAAGAGATTATACTTGAAGCCCGCGAAAATGCCGTGCCTTTTTATGAAAGCATCGGGTATTCGATTATAGAAAAATCGTATTTGTTATTTGGCGAGATTCAACATTACCGCATGAAAAAAGCGCTACCCCTTTCAGAATAGCGCTTTAAAATTAATGGCTATGTTCAAGCCCCTGAGCACTTGGGATTTGATTGAATTCAATCCTTGATTTCTTCTCATCTTTAAAGGCCTCTTTCGGCTTAATACTCAAAATTTGGAACAACTCTTTGTCGGACTTTGCGTCTGGATTAGGCGTTGTCAATAACACATCTCCTGAGAAGATTGAATTAGCCCCAGCCATAAAACAAAAAGCTTGTCCTTCGTAATTCAACTCCAAGCGTCCGGCAGACAATCGAACCGCAGATTTCGGCATCATGATACGTGCCGTCGCAATCACACGGACTAACTCCCAAACCGAAGCCGTCTTTTGATTTTCAAATGGTGTCCCTTCCACTGGCACTAAATTGTTCACAGGTACAGAACCTGGATGCTCTGGCAAATTAGCCAAAGTTAATAACATCCCAATTCGATCGTCGATTGACTCCCCCATTCCAATAATTCCACCTGAACAAACAGACAAATTAGCTTTGCGAACATTCCCTAACGTTTCTAAACGATCATCGTACGTCCGCGTTGAGATTACATCTTCATAATACTCTTCACTCGTGTCAATGTTGTGGTTATAAGCATATAATCCCGCATCTTTCAACTTTTGTGCCTGATCCGCTGACAACATACCTAGCGTGCAACAAACCTCCATTCCGAGGGAATTAACACCTTTCACCATAGCTAATACACGGTCGAAATCCTTGTTATCCCGCACCTCCCGCCAAGCGGCTCCCATACAAAAACGAGAACTTCCAATCTCCTGCGCACGAACAGCCGCTTGAATTACCTCCTCATAGGGCAATAATTTTTGCACCTTTACATTGGTATGATAGCGCGCAGCTTGCGAACAATAAGAACAATCTTCTGGACATCCTCCTGTTTTGATCGATAACAACGTACTAATTTGTACTTCATTGGGATCATGGTATTGGCGATGCACCGTGGCAGCTTGATATACTAAATCTAAAAACGGTTGGTTGAAAATTTGCTCAACCTCCTCACGTGTCCAATTATTTCTAATCATGTCATCAATATGTCTAATCTAATTCAATCATATAAGGCATTAATGCCAAAAATCCTTCTCTTTTCTTCATGCGATCCAGCTCCCAAATAGATTTGGTCCACGGCATGTGCTCGCGTACAAAACGCTCTTGCATCGACGACTCAGAAAATGCAGATGAAACAAGTTCGTCAACAAATGATTTAGCTTTCGGATAAACCTGAACTTTGTAGGATGCAGGTTGCATGCGTGCCCGGTCTGCTGCAATTTCAATCGCCCGATTCAGGCCACCCAACTCATCTACTAACCCGATTTGCTTAGCCTGAACACCAGTCCATACACGGCCACCCGCAATTGATTTCAATCGAGCCAATGACATTTTTCGACCAGCCGCAGCCTTTGACGTAAAGGATTCGTAACCTTGATCAACCATCCGCTGCACAACAGATTTTTCAAAATCAGATAAGGTACTCGCCGAGCTTAAAAAGTTCGAATGCGCATGTGTGTTCACATGATCTTGCGTAATGCCAAGTTTATTTTTAAAGAAATTATCTAAATTTAACCATTGAGCAAAAATTCCAATAGATCCCGTAATTGTGGTAGGCTGCGCTACAATAACATCTGTTCCCATCGCCATATAATACCCGCCTGATGCTGCGTAGGTAGACATAGAAGCGATAATTGGCTTAACTTTTTTTGCTAATATAATTTCACGCCACATAATATCAGATGCCAAAGAAGAGCCCCCTGGGGAATCAATGCGCAAAACAATCGCCTTCACCGATTTATTATCGCGCAACTTCCGCAACTCCTTGACAAAATCATCTGAACCAATCGTCCCGTCGCCTCCACGCGTTCCCACGATTTCCCCCTCAGCTACAAGCACCGCAATTTTGGCAGTTCCTTCAACTTCATCAATTGGATTTTTGGCTTTTAAATAATCGGCCAACTTCACATAGGTTAGATCTTCTGACGCCTTCTTTTTGGTTACAACACGCATTTGACCTTCGAATTCGTCCCAATAGCCTATTGTCAATAAGCCAGCTTTTTGGGCCTTTATCGGATCCATCGCTTGCAGCGAATCCGCAATCGTATTTAGGCGATCCATTGAAATATTTCTGCTAAGCGAAATCTTTTTAAAAATCTCCTTATTAATTGATTGAATAAATGAAAGTGTTTGCATGCGATTTTCCGGACTCATGTCCTCGCGCAAAAACGGCTCAACAGCCGACTTGTACTGACCCACACGAAATACAAGTGGTTCTATTTCCAACTTATCAAATGCTTTTTTGAAAAACATATATTGAACAGAAATTCCATTAAAATCAAGAATTCCAGCTGGGTTCAAATATACTTTGTCGGCCACAGATGCCATATAATAGCCTTTTTCCGAGTATGAGTTCGCATAAGCATATATGAATTTCTTTGATTCCTTAAATTTGGCTAGCGCATCGCGAATCTCAGACAATTGAGCATATCCAGCAAGCGGAAAACTAACATCGAGGTAAATCCCCTTAATTTTAGGATCTACACGTGCACGCTCTAACGCAGAAAGAACCTGAATTAGGCCTAACCTATCTGTATTTGAAAAAAATGGATTTGGAATATCACTGAAAGGACTGTCCTCTGTAGAAGCATTTTCTACGATAGGCCGATTAAAATCGAGTTTCAAGATCGAATTATCTTTCACTACAAACTCAGATTCTGAACTGCTAACAGCGGAACCTACGCCAACAACAATCAACAAAGTGATTATCAGGAACAGAAATAATCCCACCACAGTTGCAAACGAATATTTTACAAATTGCCACATAAGGTATTATTTAGAAAAAACGAATTTCGAAATCATTCCGAAATTTTGATAAAAAATAGGTCAAATGGCCTATCCAAAGTTTTTACGGTAATCTTCCCGCGATTGACGAATTACTTCGTGCGCAATCTCACGTCCATAAACATCATCAATGTCCACCGTACTCGAAGTTGTTTCGCCAGGTAACATTTTATACGTCCAAAAATAATGACGTAAGCGCTGCACAATATCCTTAGGTGCATCCGAAATATCCCTCCATTTTCCATAAATTGGGTCATCCTTCAAGACTGCAATAATTTTATCATCTGCCTCGCCTTTGTCAATCATTCGAATACCACCAATAGGAATCGCTTGACACAAAATATCACCATGCGTTATCGCACGCTCTGAAAGCACCAAAATATCTAACGGGTCTCCGTCGCCCTGCTTAATGTCCTTCCCTGAATATTTACGCGCTAACTCCGCAATTCCGTCCGCACAATACGTCTGCGGTAAAAAACCATACAAAGCAGGAACGATATTAGAGAACTTCTGCGGCCGATCTATTTTCAAATATCCCGTTTGTTTATCAATCTCGTACTTAACGGTATCCGTGGGCACAATTTCAATAAACGCAGTTACTTGCTCCGGCATTTGTTCCCCTATTTGGATTCCATGCCAAGGATGTGCTTTAAAAAAGTTACGATTCATTTAATTTTTTGTTTACTCAACTCAGGTCAATTAAGGGCGCAAATTACAAAAAAATAAGGACATTCAGACGATTGTCCTTCAATTCATCGGCAGTATCCGCTATGCTTTCCATGAAAAATCGCTAAATTTGCCGTTTGATTTTATGCGCCCATGATATATCCAATCATTCCCTATGGAGACCCTGTCCTTCGCAAAGTTGCCCTGCCGATTGAGTTTGGCAGTATGGACTTGGTGAAACTTTCCGCAGATATGTTCGAGACCATGTATGCGGCAAGCGGCGTAGGCTTAGCTGCTCCACAAATTGGCATGAATATTCGCCTTTTTGTTGTAGATGGAAGACCTATGAACGAAGGAGAAGAGGAAGAAGACATCGATTCGTCATTAATTGATTTCAAAAAAGTTTTTGTAAACGCAACTATTTTAGATGAGACGGGCGAAGAATGGGGATTCGAAGAAGGCTGCCTATCGATTCCTGGGATTCGAGGTGAAGTTTTTCGTCCAGAATATGTCAAAATTCACTACTGGACCGAAACAGGCGAAGAACGTACGGATGTATTTGAAAGCTTAGCAGCGCGTATTATCCAACATGAATACGATCATATCGAAGGTATTTTGTTTACTGACCACTTAAACGTGGTGCGCAAACGGATGATTAAAAATAAATTAGGTGACATTACCCGCGGTAAGGTTTCTGTCGATTATAAAATGAAATTCCCCCGCTAATTCTCTACAATGAAGATTTCTATCAATTGGTTACGCGATTTTATTGACCTATCTAAACTTCCAGAACAAGGTAGTCCGGCAGAACTAGATGTCCTTTTGACCAATACCGGTCTCGAAGTTGAAGGTATCGAAGCTCACGAGAAAATACCCGGCGGTTTGCGCGGCTTTGTTGTTGGGGAAGTACTTACCTGCGAAAAATTTGATGTAAAAGAAAAGACGCTCAGCCTTACAACTGTAGATGCAGGTCTTGATGAAATATTGACCATAGTTTGCGGAGCTAGTAATGTTGGCGCGGGCCAAAAAGTTATCGTAGCCACTCCTGGAACAACCTTATATGATAAAGAAGGTAAAGCAATCTTTACTATCGAAAAACGCAAGGTGTATGGCCAACCGTCTGAAGGGATGATTTGCGCGGAAGATGAAATCGGCACAGGAACGTCGCATGATGGCATTTTAATCTTACATACGGATTTACCAAATGGCACACCTGCCGCAACATATTTTAATATTGCTTCTGACTTAGTGCTGGAAATTGGCCTTACACCCAATCGGGCGGATGCGGCTTCTCACTGGGGAGTGGCGCGTGATATCAAAGCCGTTAGCGGAATTGAAATTACCCTTCCTTCCGTGGATTCTTTAGCAATAAGCTCCAACGAATTTCCGATCGATGTACAAATTGAAGACGACGGCTGCGGTCGCTTTTGTGGCCTGAGTATTGATGGTGTGAAAGTGGGCCCTTCTCCTGAATGGTTGCAAGAACGTCTATCCGCTATAGGATTGCGGCCGATCAATAACATCGTGGATATCACCAATTTCATATGTCATGGCCTTGGACAGCCTATGCATGCCTATGATTGGGCACAAATAAAAGGTGGAAAAATCGAAGTAAAAACAGCGATTTCAGGAACTAAATTCACGACATTGGATGGCCTTGAACGTACACTAAAAGGCGAAGAAATGATGATTTGCGATGGTTCGGGACCCATTGGAATCGCAGGTGTCATGGGCGGAGATCATTCGAGTATTCAGCCTGAAACAACGCGTGTATTCTTAGAAGTAGCTTACTTTAAGCCAGAGCGCGTCCGAAAAGCAGCACAATTACATAGCCTAAAAACGGACGCCTCGTTCCGTTTTGAACGTGGAACGGATATTGAAGCGAAGTTATTCGCATTGAAATATGCCGCTAAACTTATTTTAGAAATTGCAGGCGGAAAAATTGCTTCCAACATCGTTGACTTGTATCCAAGTCCAGTCGAACTAGTTAAAATTCCTGTTTCGATTGCACGTGTGCACCAACTCATGGGTATCAAATTAAGTGCAGATCGCATTAAAGAGATTTTGGTAGCCCTAGATTTTGGTATTGAAAATAGTCAAACAGATGGCTTTACTGCGATTGCTCCTGCGTATCGTGTGGATGTAACGCGTGAAGCAGACATTATAGAGGAAATTTTGCGTATTCATGGGTTGGATAATATCCCATTATCAGAACATCTGAGTGCCCATTTTATTTCTGAGTTTCCGTTGTTGGACAAAGAAAAAGTCCAACAAACCACCGCGATTAGTTTAGCGGCAAAAGGATTCCAGGAAATTATTAGCAATTCATTGACCAAAGGGGAATACCATCAATGGATCCAGAAAGATTTGACTTTTGAAACGGTCGACATCTTAAATCGCCTTTCAGAAGACCTTGGCGTAATGCGCCAGCACATGGTATTTCACGGATTAGAAGTGCTTGCGCACAATATTAATCGGCGTCAAAAAGATTTGAAGCTTTTTGAATTTGGAAAAACGTATCATAAAAAAGGGACTAAATACATTGAAAAAAGGCATTTAGCACTTTATACAAGTGGTTTACAGGATGGAGAAACGTGGGCACAAACTGCTCAAAAAAGTCAATTACACCATTTGTATACCACGGTTATTAACACGATGAAGCAGTTAGGCATTGCGCAATTTGAAACCTCGACCATCGAAAATTCAGCTGTATATACGTATGGATTACAGATTTCAGTAAATAAAAAACCATGTGTTCAAATTGGCCTAATCAACCCAAAACTAGCCCAAAAATTTGACGTGAAGCAAGAGGCGTTTATGGCCGATTTTGATTGGGATTTCTGGGTGAAACAAGAGAAAGGCAATTTCGTTTATCAAGAAATTTCGAAATTTCCGGAAGTTCGACGTGATTTATCGCTCGTACTTGACCAAAGCGTAACGCTTCAAGCGATACAACGCGTCGCTGAACAAACGGAGAAAGCAATCTTGAAAAATGTGTCCGTTTTCGATGTGTATGTTGGCAAAAACCTAGGCGAAGGTAAAAAATCATACTCAGTTAGTTTTATTCTACAAGACGAAAATCAGACCTTGACTGATAAGGTAATCGACGCAACGATGGACCGACTGATTACGCGATTCGAAAAAGAACTGAACGCGCTTATTCGAAAATAGCCGAGCGATGAAAAAATCAATACCCCTTCTTTCGATTGGTTTTTTCATCGGGCAAGCCGTGCTGTACATCGCGTACATAAATCGGTTCAGCTTTCATTTCCCGGTACAAGACGACGTCACACTTATTGAATTTATTCATGCCAAAGAAACTGGTATTGGTTTATTCAATCAACTGTTTCGGGTTGACAATGATCATGCCATCGTAATTCCACGCATCGCTACGTGGATAAATCAGCTTATACATGGCTCGGTTAATTTTAAGCAACTTATTTTATGGAGCGCAGTAACCCTAACCGGATGCTTCTACTTAGTATTTACGCAATTTCAAAAATTAAAAATTGCATTTCCTTATTTCATTCCTGTAGGATTTATCCTATTCCAACCGCAATATTTCGAAGTGTCAAATTGGGCCATCACGGGCCTACAACATATCAATATCATCCTTTTTGTCTGTTTGTCTCTTGTGGCATTGGATAAAAACAACTTAAAACTAGCGCTATTTTGGTCCATATTAGCTGGTTTTACCTTCGGTAATGGTATCGTACTTTTTGTCGTGCTAGCCGCGTACCTAATTTTTGCCAAACGGTACAAAGATTTGATTATTTGGGGTGTTGGGATCGGTATTTATGCAGGAATACTTTTGCCGCATTATGTATTTGGCCAACAAGCAAAATTTGACTTTAATGTAGGCTACATTGCCAATTATGCGTTGGGGATTTTAGGAGCCTGTGCGCTAGATTTATCAGGAGGAAATTTACAAGCAGGTATCGGATTGGGAGCTCTCATGTTTGGCTATTGGGCCTACCTCTTTTTTTTCAAAAAAGTACGCAACTTTTTTTCGTACCTATTTCTATTTATCGTTGGCACATGTTTAATTATAGCCATTCCACGAAGCTCAAATGACTGGACAAACTACAATAGCAGTCGGTATTTTCTATATGCTCCATTTGCCCTAATAAGTCTTTATGCGCTGAGTTTGTATCAATTTCCACAATTTAGAAAAAAGATTTTTATATGCACAAGCCTGCTTTCACTAGCCTTTTGTTTTATGTCCTATCATAACCATTCGGCGCAAATGGTAGCGAGGTTTCAGGTGAATCAGGCCGACAATGATAATTGGATTCGCCATCAGCGCGTGTTAGGAAATGTGCCCCAGGTATTTATTAATGACCAAAAAATAGTCCATGACGCATTTCAATTGCATTACATAGACCAAGAGCCTGGAATTTTAGTAAAGAAAGATTTGGCCTATTTTTCGTCAGATACGCCTACTTGGAAATTAGCCGAAAGTATGTTAGTGGAACGCCATGCAACGTCTATTCGTGAGCGTAATGCGGTTTGGATTAAGCGCTTTGACTATTTACTTTTCCCGAATTTCAAGGGTGAAAATACATTGGATAATGCCTGGTATATTGTGTTGCAACATAATAAAACGAACAAAATCTACACAGTGGCCATTAACTTTAAAAAGGGTTCATTGCGCAAATTGGTTCAAGAAGGACATTATTTATCAAACTACGGTATAGCCCAATTGTATACCGATGGAATCGCGGCAGGCATCTACCGATTATATCTTGTGAATCAGAAATCAGGCAAAAATAAGCTGTATCGCTTAGCACAAATGCACGAAATACGTCGATAAATTAGCGCTTAAACATACCACCAAGATTTGGCATCTTCATTTTTCCGTCTTGTACCTTGTTCATCATCCGCATCATCTTACGCATATCTTCAAATTGCTTTAACAAATTGTTCACTTGTTGAATTGAAGTACCCGAACCTGTGGCGATGCGATTCTTGCGAGAAGGATTTAAGATATCAGGATTTTGACGCTCATTCGCAGTCATGGATTGAATGATGGCTTCGATCGGTTTGAAAGAATCGTTTGAAATATCAACATCTTTCACAGCCTGCCCCATACCCGGAACCATGCCCATCAAATCCTTGATATTCCCCATCTTCTTAATTTGTTGCAATTGGGTATAAAAATCTTCGAATGAGAAATTATTCTGACGAATTTTCTTGTTTAATGCCGCTGCTTCATCCTCATCAAAAGCCTGTTGGGCACGTTCCACGAGTGAGAGTACGTCTCCCATTCCCAAAATCCGGTTCGCCATCCGATCTGGATAGAATTGATCCAGAGCTTCCATTTTCTCCCCTGTGGAGATAAATTTAATGGGCTTGTCAACAACCTGGCGAATGGAAAGGGCTGCTCCCCCGCGTGAGTCACCATCTAATTTGGTTAAAACAACCCCATCAAAATTCAAGCGCTCATTAAAGGTTTTAGCTGTATTTACGGCATCTTGGCCTGTCATGGAATCCACTACAAATAAAATCTCTGTAGGCTTAACCGCATCCTTTACCGCCGCGATTTCATTCATCATTACTTCATCGACGGCCAGTCGGCCTGCCGTATCCACAATAACCACTTTCTTACCCATTTTCCGCGCATAAGAAAGCGCATTTTCCGCGATGGAAACCGCATTTTTATTTTCGGGTTCGGCATAGACTTCTACATCAACTTGGGCACCTAGAACTTTCAATTGGTCAATAGCCGCAGGGCGATAAATATCACAAGCCACCAATAAAACATTGCGACCGCCTTTTTTGAGATATTGAGCTAATTTGCCTGAAAAAGTTGTTTTACCTGAACCTTGAAGACCCGCAATTAAAACAACGGCTGGGTCGCCTTTAACATTGATGTCTTGTTTACTTCCACCCATCAATTGAGTCAATTCCTCTTGAACGATTTTGACGAGCAACTGACCTGGCTCAACAGCAATAAGGATTTTTCGCCCCATCGCTTGATCCTTAATTCGATCCGTAATTTCTTTAGCAACCTTATAGTTTACGTCGGCATCCATTAAGGCCCGACGAATTTCTTTGACTGTAGCAGCGACGTTTACGTCTGTGATTCGACCGTTCCCTTTGAGGGTACGCATCGCAGACGTCAACTTGGAACTTAAATTTTCAAACATAGTATCTTAAAAAAGGAATGCAATTTACGATTTTTCAAACAAATAATTAGTCAAAAATGATCGTCTTATTTTGATGAATGAATATCCTATCTTCGAGTACTATTTTCAACGCATTGGCTAAAACAATCTTTTCCACATCCTTTCCAAAACGCGCCATCTCTTTCGCAGAATACGTGTGATTTACACGTGTTACGTCTTGATAAATGATTGGTCCTTCGTCTAAATCATCAGTGACAAAATGCGCGGTTGCACCAATAATCTTAACCCCACGATCGAAGGCTTGTTGGTACGGTTTCGCACCCACAAACGCTGGCAAAAAGGAATGATGAATATTGATCATTTTACCGAGGAAATTAGCTGCAAACTCTGGAGTTAAAATACGTATATATTTAGCAAGTACAATTAAATCCGGATTCATCACCTGGATCAATTCTTGTACTTGATCTTCGTGTGCTTCTCTTGACAAGCCGTCTGCTGGAACAAAATAAAATGGAACATTGAATTGAGCACATAAGGATTGAAGCGTATTGTAATTCCCAATTACTGCCAAAATCTCAAAAGGTAAATCTTGAAATTGGGAACGAATTAACAAATCTCCCAGACAATGATGTTCTTTTGTTACGAGAATTACGACCCTCTTGGTAACTGGCGGGATAATATCAACTTGCGCACCGGTTGGAAGTACGGCACGTAATTCAAGGCATAAAGATGTTAAATCACATGTACCAGTAAATGAAACACGCATAAAAAAATGGTCTGTTAGTTCATCGACAAACTCATTTGTACGTGTAACATTTAATAATTTCTGAAACAATATGCTTGTAATCTTGTGAACTAAGCCCTTTTCATCTTGGCAAGCAATCTTAATAACGGTTTCCATCAAAAAAATATCGGTAAATAATTTCAATTTAGTTCATAATAATGAATTCCTATTTACCTTTGCAGGATTATTTAGGCATAACCTAAATCTGTTATACGCAAAAAATAATTTAACGTTCAAATGGAAAAAATTAAAGTTGCCAACCCAGTCGTTGAACTCGATG